>SKYZ01000025.1 GCA_007127625.1 Aquisalimonas sp.
CAACGAGGGCCAGCGGCGCTATCTGGAGTCGCTGAACGCCTATGCGCGGCAGATCGTGCAGCCCGCCAGCCGGCCGGATGTGGAGGCCATCTTCGGCATCCCGCCCACGGTGGCCATCGAGCAGCGCACCAGCCGCGGCGGGCGCAAGTCCACCGTGGCCACCATGACCGAGGTGCACCACTTCCTGCGGCTTCTGTACGTGAAGCTCGGCACCCAGTACTGCCCGGACTGCGACGTGCCCATCCAGGCACAGACACCGGACGCCATCTGCGCGCGGATTCTCTCGGATTACCGCGGCAAGGCCATCACACTGCTGGCGCCGCTCATTGCCGCGCGCAAGGGTGTGTACACGGATCTTGCCAAGTGGGCGGCGAACAAGGGGTTCGATCACCTGCGCGTGGACGGCGACGACCTGCCCACCGCCGACTGGCCGCGGCTGGACCGCTTCCGCGAGCACGACATCGACCTGCCCGTGGCCACGCTCACCGTGGATCCGGCCAACGAGGACACCCTGCGCACGGCGGTGGAGCACGCGCTCGAGTACGGCAAGCACACCCTCAAGCTCTCCGCAAAGGGAAGCGCGGACGTGGTGTTCTCCAGCGAGCGCGCCTGCCCCTCCTGCGGCATCAGCTTCGAGGAACCGGACCCGCGGATGTTCTCCTATAACTCCAAGCACGGCTGGTGCCCGTCGTGCTTCGGCACCGGGCAGGTGCTGCCGGGCTTCGACGCCGAGCAGACCGGCGAGGAGAACGCCTGGAACGAGGATGACGCCGAACCGGTGACCTGCCCCACCTGCGACGGCCAGCGGCTCAACCCGGTGGCGCTGGCGATGCGTTTCAAGGACCGCAACATCGCCGCCATTTCGGAACAGTCCGTGGCGAATGCCGCCGGGTGGGCCCAGGGCCTGACCCTGGAAGGCCGCGATGCGGCCGTCGCCCAGGACATCCTGCCGGAGCTGCGCAACCGGCTGGACTTTATGCGGCAGGTGGGGCTGGGCTATCTCGCCCTGGACCGGGGCGCACCGACGCTCTCCGGCGGCGAGGCCCAGCGCATCCGCCTGGCCGCGCAGCTCGGCTCCAACCTCCAGGGGGTTTGCTACGTGCTGGACGAGCCCACCATCGGCCTGCACCCGCGGGACAACCGCATGCTGCTGGACACGCTCCAGCGCCTGGAGGGCAAGGGCAACACCATCGTGGTGGTGGAGCACGACGAGGACACCATCCGCCGCGCCGAACACGTCATCGACCTGGGCCCGGGTGCCGGCGTGAACGGCGGCCGCGTGGTGGCGGAAGGCACCGTGGACGCGCTGCTGAAGAACCCGGACTCCGTCACCGGCCGGGCGCTGTCCAATCCGCTGCGGCACCCGCTGCGCGGCGAGCGGCGCGGCTTCCCGGCGGAGCAGACGGTGACCGTGCAGCAGGCCACCCTGCACAACCTGGCCAGCGTGGACGTGGACATCCCGCTGCAGCGGCTGGTGTGCGTGACCGGGGTCTCAGGCAGCGGCAAGTCGTCCCTGGTGCGGGGCGTACTGCAGTCAGGCCTCAAGCGGCTCACCGGCCGCCGCGCCAGCGACCCGGTGCCGACCCTCGACGGCTGCGCCGGCATCACCGGCGCGGAACAGGTGGACCGGGTGCTGGAAGTGGACCAGACCCCCATCGGCAAGACGCCGCGCTCCTGCCCGGCCACCTACATCGGCTTCTGGGACGACATCCGCCGACTCTACGCCAACACCGAGGAGGCGCGGCTGCGCGGCTACAACGCGGGTCGGTTCTCCTTCAACACCAAGGACGGCCGCTGCCCCGGCTGCGACGGCCAGGGCGTGAAGAAGGTAGAGATGAGCTTTCTGCCCGACGTCACCGTGCCCTGCGAGCTCTGCTACGGGCTGCGGTTCACGCCCGAGACCCTGGCGGTAACGTACAAGGAGAAGTCCATCGGCGACGTGCTGAACATGAGCGTGGACGAGGCGGTGGAGTTCTTCGGCGCCCACCCGAAAATCCACCACGCCCTGCAGCTTCTGCAGGCGGTGGGACTGGGTTATCTCACGCTCGGCCAGCAGAGCCCGACACTGTCCGGCGGCGAGGCGCAGCGCATCAAGCTGGTGACCGAGCTGGCCAAGGCGCGACCGAACATGAAGGGTCGCCAGCAGCCGCACACCGTGTACGTGCTGGATGAACCCACCGTGGGCCTGCACATGGCCGACGTGGAGAAGCTCATCCACGTGCTCCACCGCCTGGTGGACGCCGGCAACACCGTCGTGCTCGTCGAGCACAATCTGGACCTGATCGCCGAAGCGGACTGGCTCATCGATCTCGGACCGGAGGGCGGCGACGGCGGCGGCAATGTCGTCGCCCGGGGCGTCCCGGACGATGTCGCCGTCAAGGACGCCGGGCACTCCCATACAGCACGTATCCTGGCCGAGTTTCTCGGCGACGAAAGCGGCGACACTGTCGCCCCGACCCAACAGAAAAAATGAGAAAAACTTCGCCCAAACAGTCGGTTACCTAGAATCGTGAACGCCTTCACATAGCCCCTGAGACAGGGCGCACACCTCGCCTTCCCCCTGGCCCATAGCATCGCAGGTCCTCTTTCCCTGTGGGCTAACGGGCCGTGTGGCCAGGAGTCGTGTGTGCTTGTCGACATTCTTTCCAGCAGATCTTCCCGGACTCGTACCGGGCTTGCCGCGGTGGGCGTGAGCCTGTCGCTCATCCTTGGCGGTTGCATCGACAACGGCGGAGGCTTCGACAACCCCGGCAACGGTGATTCTGCCCATAGCTACGGCGGCGCGTCCGGCTCTGGTGACGGCGAAGTCACCCTGAGCTGGGAACGGCCCACGTCGCGAGAGGACGGCACCACGTTCATGGCAAGCGAAGTGGATCACTACGAGATCGCCTACGGCAGCAGCAGTGACGACTACACGGAGACCTTCGAAACCGCGAACACGTCTGCTCGCATCAACTCATTGCCCACTGGCGAAACTTACTACTTCACGGTGCGTATCCGCGACACCAGCGGCCTGACCAGTGAGTTTGCGCCGGAAATCTCGACAACGGTCGATTAGTGTCCTGTCGCCCGGGTTCGTCGCATCCGGGTTACGGGACACTGGTGGATGCCGGCAAAACTGCCACCCAGACCCGACACTTTCACTGAAAAGTGTGAACTCGAATAAGCGATCACCCAGGAGAGTGAACAGGTTCACATAGCATCTGCGTCGGACGCCACACCCCCTGCTCCTCCGCGTGACTAGCATCACAGGCCTTCCTTCCCTGTGAGCGAACGCCCTTTGTGGTCAGGAGCAGAAAACGTGTTTCCAATATTCAATGACAACCATCCCCGTCGTCCGCGTGCGCTGCTTGCATCCCTGGCCCTGGGCGTTGCCATGGGCCTCGTCGGCTGCGTCGACGATAGCGAAGGCGGCGAAACGGAGACTCTTAGCGCGAATAATCGCAGCGAGACCGGGTCCGACAACGCCAGAAACGGCAATAATCGCAGCGGGAACGGGGGCAACAAGGACTCCGGCGAAACCGACACATCGCCGGGAGACGACGGCGGTGACGACGCTACGGAGGAGGATGACGGCTCCAGTGACGGCTCCGATGACGGCTCGAATGAGGGCTCCGATGGCGGCTCAAGTGACGACGAAGACGCGACCAGTGGCGAGGTCACGCTGTTCTGGGAGCCCCCACATCCCGAGAGGATGGATCGGATTTCATGGCCAGTGAAGTGGGCTACTACGAAGTGGCGTACGGCCCGGAGCCCGGCGATTGCGCGCAGACCTTCGAGACCATCGACACATCGGCAACGATCAACTCTCTGAACACCGGTGACACGTACTATTTCACCGTTCGTGTCACCGATTCCGGCGGCCTGACGAGCGAGTACGCGACGGAAGTTTCGACGACGATCAACTAGCATCCTGGCAGCAAACACGGGGCTCCACGCGTCCGGCCGACCGGACGCATAAACCGGTCTCGCCGAGGCGGTGGAACGCCGCCCCGGGGCAGGAGAGTTTGCTGAAGGTGGTTGCGAGAGCCCGGAAGCCGGGCTCCCGCTTTTCATTCAGGAGACCTGTCACCGAAGTGCTGACCCGCCGCCGATGCTGTTGACCCGACGTACTACACTGGGAAGTGACACTTGGGGAAAGAAGTAATGGAGGAGAACAACGATGAGTGCATACAAGATCGTTGAAATCATCGGCACCAGCCCGAAATCCTGGGAAGACGCAGCCAACAACGCCATACAGGTGGCTCGCAAGTCCATTCGCCACATGCGCGTTGCCGAGGTTCGGGAGTTCGATCTCAACCTCAA
>SKYZ01000047.1 GCA_007127625.1 Aquisalimonas sp.
CGGCAGCGCCAGATCCAAGTCCCTCAACAAGCGCCTGGCGCGGTTTGCCGCAGGGCGCGTCGAGGCGATTGGTGGTGAGGCGACCTTCATCGATCTGCGCGACTATCCGATGCCGCTCTACAACGGCGATCTGGAGCAGGAGCAGGGTGTTCCGGACTATGTCAGACACCTCAAGAACCTGCTCGCGGAGCACAGCGGGTTGATCGTGGTCTCGCCGGAGTACAACGGCTTCATTACCCCGCTGCTGAAAAATACGCTGGACTGGTTGTCCCGCCCGGACGGTGACGAAGACGGCCTGGCTCTGTTCCGGAACAGGGTGGGCTGTGTGCTCTCGGCCTCGCCCGGCGGATTCGGTGGCATGCGCAGCCTGGCCCTTGCCCGGCAGTTGCTGACGAACCTGGGCGTGACGGTCCTGCCGGACCAACTCGCCGTACCCCGGGCCGCTCAAGCGTTCACGGATGACGGAGAGCTGGCCGATCAAGGAACCCGCGAGCGCCTGGACCAGGTCTGTCAACGGCTGGTGGAGACGCTGGGCCGGCTCAATCCTCCCGCAGCGCGCTGAACGCCTCCGCGAGATGATCGATCAATGCCCGGACCGCAGGCAGCAATCCCCGCCGTGACGGGAACACCACATGCACGATCTCGCGGCGCGGCGTCCACTGTGGCAACACCGGCACAAGACGCCCGGACTCCAGTTCCGGGCGCACCATCATCCGCGGGAGCTGTACCACGCCGATGCCCGCGACCGCTGCCTTCCTGAGTGCGCTCATGTCGGTGGTCACCAGTCTCGGTACATGGGGCACGAAGGCGGGTTTGTCTTCCGGGCCGAAGAGGTGCCAGGTGAACTCTTCCTGCGGGCTGCCGAGCCCAAGGGTTGGCCAGGCTGCAAGATCCATCGGCTCCGACGGCTCCCCACCCTGGTGTTGCACCAATCTCGGGCTCGCCAGCAGGCACTGACTACGGTCGGCCAACACGCGCATGACGAGGTCGCTGTCTTACAGCGGCGGCGGGCGCACGCGGATCGCCACATCGATGCCTTCCCCGACCACGTCCAACCGGCGATTGGTGGCGTCCAGCATGACATTGACCAGCGGGGACTGCGCCATGAAGTCGGCCAGCATGTCGCCGACGTAGGACTGCAGCAGCGCCACGGGGCAACTCATCCGCACGGTGCCCCGGGGCTCGGAGCGGGTGGTTTCCACGGCTTCCTCGGCGGCCTCGGCCTCGACCAGCATGGCCTTGCAGTGCCGGTAGTAGGTGTCGCCGATGGGGGTAACCGTGAACTGGCGGGTTGTCCGGTGAATCAGCCGAACGCCGAGGCGTTCTTCCAGCAGGGCGATGCGGCGGCTGAGGCGCGACTTCGGCATCCCCAGAGCGCGGCCGGGAGCTGGATCCCTTTCTGCTCCTGGACTATGCCGGCCCGGTGACATTCGAGCCCGCCCGGCAGCGCCCTGGCGTGAGCGAGCACCCAAACAAGGGCTTCGAGACAGTGACCATTGTTTACCAGGGGGAGGTGGAGCATCGGGATTCCACCGGTGAGGGGGGTGTCATTGGGCCTGGCGATGTGCAGTGGACGACGGCCGGCGCCGGGATCCTCCACGAGGAATTCCACTCCGAGGCATTCACCCGCAGCGGTGGCCCGCTTCAGATGGCCCAGCTCTGGGTGAACCTGCCTGCCCGGGCCAAGGAGACGGAGCCGGGTTATCAGGCCATTCGGGCAGCAGACATTCCCGAACTGCCGCTGGCGAATGATGCAGGTGTGGTGCGGGTGATTGCCGGAGATCTGGAAGGGCATGCGGGCCCCGCCCGCACCCACACGCCCATGCAGGTATGGGATGTGAGGTTTGACCGCGACGGCAAGACGGTATTGCACTTGCCGGAGGGCTGGCCCGCCGCCGTGGTGGTGCTTGAAGGAACGGTTCAGGTGAATGACACAACCATTGCCCGTGAGGCGGATCTGGTCATTCTCGGTCGCGACGGCGGCGGTACATCGCTCGAGGCAAACAATGACGCCAAACTGCTGGTGCTTAGCGGTGAGCCGCTCGGAGAGCCGGTTGCCGGTTATGGCCCGTTCGTCATGAACCACCAGCACGAGATTGACGGCGCACTGGCTGACTTTCGGCACGGCAGACTGATCGCAAACACTGCCCGGTAGGCCCGGCCAGCCCCAACCCGTGACTGCGGTTGGGGCTGGCTCTTGTCGGTGTCGCTCCAGCGTGCCGAGACGGCGTGTTCGTCAGCCCGGGCCAGCTAGAATTGGTGCATCGGGTGATGGGGTTCCATCGCGGGAGAAGTACACATCGAGCGTGTCAGCGCGTCGATCAATGGGAGGAGATACACATGAGTTGGAATCCAGCACTGACGCCCGGTTGTCCGGACAAGATCGGCGTTGACGCCATCGACACCCTCATCGTCCCGCGAGCGCGGGACATCGGGGGCTTCGCGGTGCGCCGCGCACTGCCGGCGCCAAGGCGACAGATGGTGGGCCCGTTCATTTTCTTTGATCAGATGGGCCCCGCGGAGTTTCTAACGGGCCAGGGCATCGACGTCCGGCCTCACCCGCACATCGGTCTTGGCACTGTCACCTACCTCTACGGCGGTGATCTGCACCATCGCGATAGCCTGGGAACGGACCAGATCATTCACCCGGGTGCGCTGAACTGGATGGTCGCCGGACGCGGTGTCACGCACTCCGAGCGCACCTCGTCAGCGTCGCGACAGAGCGGCAGCGAGCTCTTCGGTATTCAGACCTGGGTTGCGTTGCCGGAGGATCATGAGGAGACCACGCCGCTGTTCGAGCACCACGGCAGCGCGGAGTTGCCGGTTATCGAGAGCGACGGGGTGCGTGTGCAGTTGCTCCTCGGCAACGCCTACGGTGAACGTGCGCCCGCGACGCTGTATTCGGAGGCATTCTACGGCAACGTCCAGTTGGAACCGGGCGCCCGGTTTCCCATACCGGACGAGCACGAGGACCGCGGCATTTATGTGGTCTCTGGCTCCTTGACCATTGCCGGCCAGTGCTTTGAAGCAGGACAGATGATGATCTTCCGGCCTGGTGATCGCATCACGGTGGCAGCGGGAGACGCCGGCGCTCGCCTCATGATCCTGGGTGGGGCGACCCTGGGCGGACCGCGATACATCTGGTGGAACTTCGTCGCCTCGTCCAGGGAACGCATTGAGGAAGCTAAGCGCGAGTGGCGCGCTGAGAACTGGGGCGCCGGACTGTTCGATCTTCCCCCCGGAGATCGAGCGGAGCATATCCCATTGCCGGATTAGTCCAACCCGCCCAGTTCGGTTGGGGTGGCGCCTTAAGCCTTGCGACTATTACTTTGCAGACGTTTTCGAATCGCGGCCCGACCCTGAGCCGCCAGTCGCCTGGTACCTAAGAGGGTCTGCTTTCGAGAGTTTCCACGACACCCGGGCAAAGCCATCTGGAGTCACATGAGGTCATCGGCATCGCCTCAGGAACACCGCCTCCACAGAATAGCCAGGCGCCCCTTTGCACCTAATCGCGTACATGCTGTTGGTGACATGCTCGATGGGACATGACTTCGTCGCCTATCGGAAACTCTGTACCGGACATTTATAGCTCAGATTTTCGTCTTTAGTAAACGCTGAACAAGTCGTCATTGCGAGGAGCGCAGCGAAGAAGCAATCTCGGAGTGCTTTGAAAGCTCGGGGATAGAGATTGCTTCGTTACGCTGGCAATGAAAATGACCCGCTAATTCAGCGTTTGGTTTACGCCCCCGACAAAAAAGCGTTCATTTATGCAACTTGTACTCGAGTCTCGCGATTTGGTTGCGGTGGACTTCATCCGGCCCGTCCGCAAGACGTAGGATGCGTGCGTTTGCGTAGGCGCGTGCAAGTCCGAAATCGGGGATGACGCCACCTCCACCATGGGCTTGAATCGCCCAGTCGATAACCCGGGAGGCCATGTTCGGAGCAGCCACTTTAATCATGGCAATCTCCTTACGGGCAACCTTGTTCCCCACAGCATCCATCTTCCAGGCTGCATTAAGCACCAGCAATCTGACCTGATCGATGAGTATGCGTGATTCAGCGACACGCTCCTGCGTGACCGTCTGCTCCGATATTGGGTGACCAAAAGCGACCCGGCTGGAGGTGCGCCGGCACATCTGCTCCAAGGCACGCTCCGCGAGTCCAATCAGTCGCATGCAGTGATGGATGCGCCCGGGGCCGAGCCGACCCTGGGCGATCTCGAACCCGCGCCCTTCCCCCAGAAGGATGTTCTCCGAGGGTACACGAACGTCCTCGAAGAGGA
>SKYZ01000493.1 GCA_007127625.1 Aquisalimonas sp.
GCTGCCTGGCTCCTTGCCACTTCCCGCCCCTGAGGATTTCTCCGGCCACCTTGCCTGAACATGCCGGTGTGGATGCGACGTGAAGGTTCGCACGGTCACCTGCGAGGCGGTGACCGTGCATGTGATGCGGAGTCCGCATGGACAGTGACGACACACAGCCGCCCGCAGAGCGGACCGGCGACGAGAGGCAGGCGCTCACTGACGCGGAGCGCGAGCTCATGCGCAGGATCCTGGAGGACGTGCGCACCCGGACCGAAGGCTTTCGCTCGCGCCGCGCACAGCTCCAGATGATCGCCGATGTGGCCCGGGTGCTGGTGGGCGAGGCCGCGCCGGAGCCGATCGGGGTCATCGAGGCGCAGACGGGCACCGGCAAGTCCCTGGCCTATCTGATTCCCGCCATCGCCCTTGCGATGCACCGGCAGCGCAAGGTGGTGGTCTCCACGCGCACCGTGGCCCTCCAGCAACAGCTCGTCGATCGCGATCTGCCGGCGCTGGTGGAGGCCGCCGACCTCGACATCACCTTCCGCATCGCCAAGGGCCGTGGCCGCTACGCCTGCCCGTACCGCATGGAGCAGTATCTCGGGGGCCAGGCCCAGGGGGCGCTTTTCGAGGACCATACCGAGGCTGCCGAACACCAGGAGGAGTCTTCCGAAGCGGTGACGGCGGCGATCCAGTCCATGGAGGAGGCCCTGCAGAGCGAGACCTGGAGTGGCGATCTCGATCACTGGCCGGAGCGCATTGACGCGCCGATTACCCGGCGGATCACCGTGGATCAGCACCGCTGTCTCGGCAACAAGTGCCCGAAGTTCAACGCCTGCCCGTACTTCATCGAGCGCGCTCGTCTGCGCGAGGCCACGGTGATTATCGCCAACCACAGCCTCGTGCTCAGTGATGTCTCCATGGGCGGAGGCGTGCTGTTGCCGCCACTGGAGGAGACGCTGCATATCGTCGATGAGGGGCATAACTTCGCGGAGGTCGCCACCGGCCACAACAGCTTCGCTCTGGAGGGCAAGGCGACCCGGGAGTTGCTGAGCAGCCTCGCTCACGACGCCCGGGATGTCGCCGAGTCCGCCATGCCGGCGAACCGCGTGGAGCGTACGGCGCGCAGGCTTGCCGAAACGGGGGGAGAGGCCCACGCGGCGTTGCGTGACTTCTCCCAGGCCATGGACCGTCATCTGCGGGACCACGGCGAACGCCGCAGCGACAACACCCTCTACGGGCTCTTCGACGGCGAAGCGCTGCCGCCCGCCGTGCTGACTACCGCCGAACAGCTTGCCTCTTCCGCGAAGGCGCTCAACGGGGCCGTCGAAACCCTGCAGGCGGGGGCGCAGGCGCGCATCGGCAGTGGTGATCTGCCCACGGCTCACGGCAATAAGCTCCAGGAGCGCATCGCGACACTGCTGACGCAACTGGAGAACATACAGGGCGTGGCCCGGGCGTTCGCACAACCGGATGCGGTCGACGCGCCGCCGGTGGCACGCTGGGCCACTCAGGGCAGCGACGGGGTCAACGCGCACGCCTGCCCGACCTCCGCAGCGGCCTGGCTGCACAGCCAGTTCTGGTCCCGGGTTGCCGGCGCCGTGGTGACTTCGGCCACCCTTGCCGCTGGCAACGACTTCACCCGCACGCGCGTGCAGCTCGGCCTGCCGCGGCAAGCGTTCGAGCGCCAGCTCCCGTCCCCGTTCGATTTCCGGCGGATCAGCCGTCTGAATATCGTTCGCCTTACGGCGAGTGCGGGTGATCGCGACGGGCACACTGAGGCCGTGATCCAGGAGTTGCCACACCGTGTTGCCCTGGATGAAGGCACCCTGGTGCTGTTTACCGCCCGTCGGCAGATGGAGCGCACAGCGGACGCGCTGCGGCGGCACTGGGGTGATGCACTGATCTGCCAGGGCGACGCTTCCCACCAGGAGGTGCTTCGTCGCCACCGGGCGCGCATCGAAGGCGGACACGGCTCGGTACTGTTCGGGCTGGCGTCGTTCGCCGAAGGCGTCGATCTGCCCGGGGCGCTGTGCCGGCACGTGGTCATCACCAAACTGCCGTTCGCCGTACCCGACGGCCCGGTGGACAGGACCTACGCGGACTGGCTGGAGAAGCGCGGGCGCAACCCGTTCATGGAAGTCGCCGTGCCCACCGCAGCACTCAAGCTGAAACAGCAGTGCGGGCGGCTCATTCGCAACGAGGAGGACTACGGGACCGTGACCCTGATGGACGAGCGCGTACTGACCAAGCGCTATGGCCAGCTGCTTCTGGCGGGTTTGCCGTTTCCGCGGCATGTGGAAGAGGCAACTTGCAAGGCGTGAGACCGGCTTGGGTCGGAGGTGATGAGTGGTGATCCGCCACTGCGCCGACGCGTTCGGCCGTTGGCTTGCAGATTGCCTTCAATAGCGGTCAAGTATCTTCCTGATGCGTCGCTGCAGTCGTTCCGGTGCCTGCCGGGTTCCGGATTCCTGAATCCTGGTGCGCAGGGTTCTCTCGAATTCCAGGCGGCTGCAACATGCGCGACACGTCTCCAGGTGCTGGTGGATGTGGGCACTGGTCGTTTCATCCAGGTCCGCATCCAGATAGGCGAAGAGCTGTTTGACCACCTCTTCGCATGAAAGCCGGTTTTCACTCATGGTGATCATCCACCCCTGACGCGCAACCGACGGCAGGCAGTCGCAGCAGGCCGCTGGTTCGATTTCCATACCAGCAACGCTGACCCGGAATCGATGCGTAGAATCCACAGTCCCGTCCTCGGGCTCCTAGTCAACAGGCAGCCCTGCCGCCTTCCACTCGGGATACCCCTCTTCATAGCGGCGCACTTGGAACCCCTTGCGTCTGAGGAGTTGAACGGCCTCATGCGACAGGACGCAGTAGGGACCCCGGCAGTAGGCAACGATTTCCTGGTCCGGTGGCAGGCGGTCCAGCATCTGCTCGAGCTTGTCGATGGGCACGTTGATCGCGCTGGGCAGGTGACCTGCCTGAAATTCCTCCTCCGGGCGAACGTCGATCAGAGTGATTTCGCCACTGTCGAGCGCTGCCCGCAGGGCATGCCGGGACATCGGCTCCAGTGCGCCACCGGCGTCGTCGTCCGCGAAGAGCTTGCCGACAAGTCGTTCCATCTCGGCAAGGTTCGTCTCGGCGATCTCGCGCATGAGGGTCATGAGCTTGATGATGCGGGTATCGGTCAGTCGATAAACCACTTGCCGGCCTTCCCGGCGGGTGGTCACAAGACCCGCTCGACGCAGGTGCTGCAGATGCTGGGAGGCATTGGCGACAGAGAGATCGGTGGCGTGCGCCAGCGACTCCACGGGTGACTCCGTCTGCGCCAGCCGCTCCAGCAGTTCCAGCCGGTTGCCGTTGCCCAGCGCTCGTCCGACCTGGGACAGGGTATGGAACAGTTCCCGACGATAGCCTGACTGACACTCCGCACTGGGTGGATCACTTGCACGGTGCCGGCTTGACATGGGGTACTCCTGGAATCATTATTCAATTAATAAATTGAATATACCAGAGGTGAGCATCATGTCCAGCCTGATCATCATCAACGACCCCCCTTATGGCACCGAGCGGCTCTATAATGGCCTGCGCCTGGCCCACGCCCTCATCAAGCGGGAACAGGGCGTCACTGTCTTCCTGATGGGCGACGCGGTTGCGGGTGCGAAGCAAGGGCAGAAGACCCCGGACGGGTTCTACAACGCCGAGCGCATGGTTCGCAGGGTGACGGCCAAGGGCCGCGTGCTGCTCTGCGGCACTTGCATGGACGCCAGGGGGATCACGGAAGACGAGATCGTCCAGGGTGCGGAACAAAGCACCATGGACGCGCTGGCAGAGGCCACTGTAGAGGCCGACCGCGTGCTCGTTTTCTAGTGTTCTCCCCTTGGGGAGAACACTGAACACCACCTAATCCATCTCACGGCACATGATCGGGCCACGACAGGGGGAGAGAGAACATGCGCGCAACGCGCCTTGAGAAACTCAATGTGGGCATTCTGGTGACCACCCAGACGCTGTTCATGATCGCGTCGATCACGGTCATGACTCTGAGCGGGGTGGTTGGCCAGCAGCTCAGCCCCGATCCGGGGCTGGCGACACTGCCCATCGCACTGATGATGATCGGTACCCTGGTCTCCACGCTTCCCGCCTCGCTGTACATGAAGCGCGTCGGGCGGCGCGCCGGGTTCATTACCGGTGTCAGTCTGGGCGGCGTCGCCGGCGGTCTGCTGAGCTTCGCGGCCATCGCTCTGGGGTCGTTCTGGCTGTTCTGCGCCGGCAA
>SKYZ01000298.1 GCA_007127625.1 Aquisalimonas sp.
GAAACGCCGGTTGACGACCGTAGATGACGCCAATCTCGTCAATCCCGCACTCGCTGCCGTCCTCGCGCAGGATGCTGATGGTCGCTCCGGTGACCGGCAGCCCGACACTGCCTGGTTTGCGCCGGGCGCTCTCCGGATCCTGCACCGTCAGCATGCCGGTCTCGCTGGAAGCGTAGGTTTCATGGATCACGTCACCCCACCAGTCCAGCATGGCCCGCTTGATCTCGGGCGCGCAGGGGGCACCGGTCGAAGCAACGAAACGCACCGAGGAGAGATCATAACGGTGCCGGACTGCCTCGGGCAGCCGTAACAGCCGAACGTACATGATCGGCACCAGATAGACGGTGGTGATGCGGTGGCGCTCGATCAGCGCCAGCAGTTGCTCGGGATCGAAGCGCGGCATCAGCACCAGCAACTCGCCCTGGATCAGCGTCTGCTGGGTCATCGAGCTTGGCGCGCTGTGGTAGAGCGGTGCCGGCATCAGGGTGCGTACATCGGGCGTCACGCCCCAGGCCCTCGCGGAGAGCTCGCGCAGCAATGCGAGCTGGTCCGTCGTTGGTGGCAAGCGGCGCACGCCCTTGGGGCGTCCGGTGGTGCCGGAGGTGTACGCCATGTGGCCACGGGGCGCACGCTCGGGGCCGTCGTACAGCGGCTGAGCCTGTAGCCAGCGCTCGTAGTCCCGCGGTTCGTCCTCACCTTCGCCCACCACCAGGACGGTTACCCCCGGCGGCACCGCGGAGGCGATCGTTGACAGCAGATCCGGTTGCACGATCAACACCTCGGCACCGGAGTCGCGCAGCAGATAACCCGCTTCCTCCGCCTTGAAGTGCCAGTTGATCGGGCAGTAGTAAACGCCGGCGGTGCGGCAGGCCATGATGACGTCGATGCAGGCCGGGTGGTTGCGCAGCATGACGGCGACCACGTCACCCTCCCGCACCCCGAGCCGCGTCAGGCCGCCCGCGAGCTGCTCCCCGCGGCGCGCCACCTCGTCACCCGTGCGGCGTACGTCCTCGAAGATCAGCGCTGCGGTCATGCTGACATCCCTCGTCCACCGACACGTTTCGTCTCGCCGGCGAACACGCTCAAACCGAGCCACGTCTGCATCGTGCGCTGCATCTCGCGATCGCCCGTCAACTGCAGGCTGCCTCTGTCGAGTGCATCGCGCACCGAGTCCAGCCCCATCCAGATGGCAGTCATTGTGCGCAAATCCGTCGAGACGTAGAGGTCCACCTCTTGACCGGGATCCCGGATGCAAAGGTCAACCGGACCGTCCTCGGCGTCGCGATCGACGATGAGCCAGAACCTCGAGCGCCGCTCGGTGACATCGTGGTACAGAAACTGAATCGTGACCCGCCTCTGCGGCAATGGATCAGGATTCAGATTGCGCCGCATGTCCCACATCAACAGGGACGGATCGAGATTCTTGAGTGACAACTGCGCCTCAAGCCAGCGGTGGCCCCATGTGCCCATCGCCATGATCACCGGGCGGAGTTCTTCCCCAGCCTCGGTCAGGCGATACCGCGGCGAACCGGTCGCGGCATCGACACTGCGCGTGATCGCCCCAAGCTCCTCGAGTTCGCCCAGCCGCTTCGACAGCAACGCCGGCGAGATCAGAGGCATGCCCCGGCGCAGGTCATTGAACCGCTCGCTACCCGCCATCAGCTCGCGCAGCAGGATGACCGTCCAGCGCCGACCGAGCACCTCCGAAGCCATGGCGACAGGGCAGAACTGCCCGTATCCGCGTGCTGCCATTACGCCCCCGACAAGGTCGTATCCACTTCAGATTGAGTACTTGCGCGAGTATAGGTGTGCGAGCGTATTGTGCAATTGTGTAAAGCCCGTAGGGGCACTACGCCGCGTGGAGACACACGATGAACTCGATCGAGGAGAGCGGCACCCGAGCCCCCGGCGCACCGGACGGGGACGTCACAAGCGCCGTCGCGAGACACTACACCGTCCCGGATCTCGGCGACAGCATCCTGGCGGCACTCCAGACAGCTGGCAAGAACACGACCCGTCTCGCACCACAAGACCTTGCTCCCATCGACGAATTCCATGTGCGCGGTCGCGAAGCCACGCTGGAACTTGCTCAATCCGTCGAACTGGACTCCACCGACCACGTGCTTGACGTGGGCAGCGGCATTGGCGGAACTGCCCGCTGTCTCGCCCAGGAATTTGGCTGCCGTGTGACCGGCGTGGATCTCACCGCCGAATACTGTCGGGTTGCCACCATGCTCGCCGCTCGCACCGGACTGGCCGAGCTTGTTGATTACCGTGAGGCCGACGCGAACGACCTCCCGTTCACCGATGGAGCGTTCGACGTCGTCTGGACCGAGCATGTGGCCATGAACATCCCGGACAAACAACGGTTCTACCAGGAAATGCGACGGGTTCTCAGGCCCGGAGGCAGGCTGGCGATCTACGATGTTCTCGCCGGCCCGTCAGGTCCCGTGCATTTCCCGGTGCCGTGGGCCCGGACGCCGGCGACAAGTTTTCTCGTCTCACCGGAACAATTGCAGGATCTGCTCACGGAGGCCGGATTCACGGTGGCGCAGTGGTCGGATCGGACCACCGCCGCACGCGCCTGGTTCAAGGAGCTGGGCAAGCAGTTTCGCGAGAGCGGCCCGCCCGTGCTCGGCTTTCATCTCCTGCTCGGACCGGAGTTCAAGACCATGGCAAGGAATCAGAAACTGAGCCTGGAGGACGGACGAATGGTTCTTGCCCAGATCACCGCAAGAAAGACAACCCCGCCCTGACGCGAGGGGAGAGGAGCGTCTCGGTGGGATCCGACGCAAGATGAGTTCATATAACCGGGGGCGACTGAAGTTCCTGGAGGAGGCAGCCATCATGAACACGACCATGCCCGATCTAGCGACACTGAAGGAACGCATGAAAGCAACGTGGGAGGCGGGTGACTTCGGCGAGGTCGCGAAGTCGATCGAGTCCCATGCCGAAGACTTCATGGACCGCCGCGATGTCGGGCCCGGCAAGCACGTGCTCGACATCGCTTGCGGCACCGGTAATCTCGCACTTCCGGCCGCCGGGGCCGGTGCCAGCGTTGTCGGCATCGACCTGGCCGGCAACCTGGTCAAGCAGGCCCGGGAGAGAGCCCAACGCGAGGGACTCGACATCCGATTCGACGAAGGTGACGCGGAGGCACTCCCCTACGCCGACACAGAGTTCGATCTCTGCGTAAGCATGTACGGCATCATGTTCGCACCGCGACCTGAAGTGGCGACAACGGAGCTGTTACGCGTCTGCCGTCCCGGCGGTACGATCGCGCTGGCCAACTGGACGCCCGAGGGGTTCATCGGGCGTATGCTGAAGGTTGTCGGTGGGCATGTATCAACGCCGCCCGGCGTTCCCTCCCCGCTGCTGTGGGGCCAGGACGAGGCGGTCCGTGAACGACTCGGCGATGGCGTCTCCGCACTGGCGACGCAGCGTGTCCCGGTGTGGTTCGAGTACCCGTTCCCCCCAGCCGAGACCGTTGCCTTCTACCGCCGTTACTACGGCCCGGTCCAGCGCGCGTTCAAGGCACTCTCCGGCGAAGATGCCGAGACACTGGAACGCGATCTGGTTGCTCTGTGGTCGGAGCACAACACAGCGGACGACGGCACGACGCGCGTCGAGGCCGAGTACCTGGAAGTCGTCGCGACGCGTGCGTGAACGACCCTGAACGGTCATCATCGTCTGGCTGCAGACAACGGCCGCAAAGACCTGCCAGGCCTGTGCTGGTGGGAATAAGCGTGGGCGGTGCGGGGACGCTCATGGGGGCGTTATGGGCGGAGCTGTATGGCACGCAGCACATCGGTGCCATCCGAGCCCTGGTGCATACGGTAATGGTGCTGGCCACGGCCGCGTCGCCGGTGCTGGCAGGTGCCATGCTGGACCGGGGCCTGAATCCCTCGGATATCGCGCAATTGTTCGCCGGCTATGCGCTGTCCGCTTCGCTCCTTGCGGGGGTGGCGATCCGCTGGGAAAAGCGGCGTTTTGCCCGGTACCCCGACAACTGACGCCGCAGCATTTCTGATCCCTTCAAGGTCTGACCGGCACGCGGCGTCAGCGGTGGTGCTCTCCGGCACGCTCGGGCTGGTAGAGAATCTCCTCGATCCGGACGCGCAAGGTCCCACCCGCCGGCCTTGGCCACTCGATTTCATCCCCTTCCGACAGTCCGAGCAATGCACTGCCAACCGGCGCCAGAATGGAGACGGTGGTGCCGTTCGGATCCACGTCCTTGGGATACACCAGTGTCAACTC
>SKYZ01000193.1 GCA_007127625.1 Aquisalimonas sp.
GAGAATGCGCATGACGCCGTAGATGACGGTCAGCCCTGCGGCGACCAGGAACAGCCACGACGCGTAGATGAACCCGTCGATGAGAATGGCCCAGAAGGTCAGCATAGGAAGTGCCCTTGAACGATAACGGGGCCGGCGACCCGAGCCGCCGGCCCCCTGTTGGCGTCAGTCGCAGTCAACACCGGGGAAACCGGCCTCGATCCACTCGATGGGGTCTTCGCCCTCGGGAGCCGTGACGCACTCGGCGCTGTAGGCGCGCACGTTCTCCAGGCTCGGGGTTTCGCCGTCGAAGTGGTACTCGCCGTAGAGCATCGGCTGCACCGCCTGGTGGCCGCCGGCGCGGTCCATGTAGACGGTGCCGCTGACCGACGGGAACTCGGCGCCGCGCAGGGCATCGGCAATGGCCTCCGTGGACGGCTTGGTGCCCTCATCGGCACCGGCGTTGTCCACCGCGTACTTCAGGCCCAGGATGGCCTGCGCCATCTTGTGGGAGGGATAGCTGGGCTGCGTGCCATGGGCCTCGACGTAGCGCTCCGTGAACCAGTCATTGAGTTCGTTGTCCGGGGCAAACTCGCCGAAGGGTCCGCGACCGCCGACAATGGTGCCGTTGGGGGCACGGTCACCGAAGCGGTGCACGCCTGATTCGCCGGTAGTGAGCAGGGCCGTGGCGTTGTCCAGCAGCCCCCGCGCCGTGGCCTGGCTCATGAACGCCTCCATGTCACCGCCCCAGGCGCTGGAGTGGACAATATCGGGACGACTGGTCTGCAGCGACGAGATCTCGGAGCCGTAGTTGCCCTGGAAGATCTGCGGCATCTGGCTGCTGACGATCTCCGCGTCCGGCATCAGCGTGCCGAGGGCCGCGGTGAAGTCACGCCAGGAATCGTGGCCCCAGGCGTAGTTCTGCTGCAGGCCGGCAATCCGGCGCACGTCCGGTTGCGTGTCCAGCAGGTAGCGCACCGCGCCGACGTTGTCGGCCACGGCGTCGAGGCCGGTGCGGAACAGGTACTGTGGATTCTCCACTTCATCGAACAGGCGGGGTGTACCGCAGTCGAAGGCGATGGTGAGCATCTCCAGTTCCTCGGCCACCGGGCCGATGGCCAGACAGTCGCCACTGGAGATGTAGCCGATGACGGCGTCCACGTTCCGCCGCTCCACCAGGTTGCGGTATTCCTCCACCTGGCGTGATGCGCCGCCTTCCTCGTCAATGACAATGGTCTCGATCTGTACGCCGTTGACGCCGACGCTGTCATAAGGGGCGGGCAGTTCACCGGCATTGATGCCATCGACGATGACTTCGGCGGCGTTGGCCGCCGGAACCCCGAAGGGACCGGAAGCGGCGCCGGAGAGGAAGGTGACGATGCCGACACGGAACGTTTCGTCGGCGCTGGCGGTGGTGGTGACGCCCAGGGTGCCGGCGGTGGCCAGGGCGAGGGCGCTGCCCGCAGTGGCGAGCCGGCGGCTCCAGGGGGTTCGATGGCTCTGTTGGGTCATGGTCTCCTCCAGTGGATCTGTTATTGGAGTATCGGAATGCCGCCGGCGGTCATGGTGACGCGTCGGCGGTGGGGCCGCGTCGCCGTTGCAGAACGGCGGCAGACGGTTTCAGGGATTCGGCTTCGTACACGCGCCAGTCGCCCAGCAGGACCCGGGCGGGAGGGAACGCGTCGTCCTCCCGCGGTGAGCCTATGGCCTGGGCCTGGACGATCTGATGTGTCTCGGGATCGATGTAGGACGTGTGCCCCGGCGGGTCCGTGGGCAGTGGCAGTTCCAGGCCCCGCAGAGCATCGATCATGGCCTCGGTGTCGCCGATGGTGCCGGCCTGGCTGGTGGCGCGGGCAATGGCGATAATCCCTGTGTAGGCCCCGACGGCGGCATAGCTCGGGTACGTGCCGGTCTTGTCGTGGAAGGCCTGGACGAAGTGTCGGTTGCGCTCGGTGTCCGGCCAGTTGACGTGGTGCCGTGCGGACAGGATCAGGCCCTGGGGCGCCAACGCCCCGAACGACACCAAGGTGTCGTAGTTGCCACCGGCGTCGAAGTTGGCCACCGTCATGACCTCGAACAGGCGCGTTGTGCGGGCCTGCTGGACGAAGGCGTTGAAGTCCCCGCCCCACAGTCCGGTGACCAGGATGTCCGGTGGCGATTCCAGCAGGGCCTGGATGTACAGGGAATAGTCGGGTTCGTAGAGCCGTGGCCAGTACGTGCCGGCCTGTTCGTAGTCCACTCCGAGTTGCTCCAGGGACGTGCGCAGATCGCGCCAGGCAACCCGGCCGTACTCGTAGTCGGGTCCCAGAAAGGCCAGCGTGCGCCAGCCCGTGCGCTCCTGCATCTCCTGCAGGTAGCGGGCGCCAGCGGCATGGGAGTACCAGGTGTCACTGGAGACGCGGAAATAGTGGCGGTGACCCTCTTCCAGGGTGAGGCGGGAGGACGCATGGTCGGTGCCCACCAGGATGGTCTCGTTGTCCCGGGCGAACTGGCTCACGGCCCGGCCGACCCCGGAGCTGACAATGCCGCAGAGGATCTCGGCCCCTTCGCGCTGGACGAAGTCTTCCGCCATGCGTACCGCGAAGGACGCCTTGGAGCGGGAGTCCTCGATGATGACCCGCAGGCGCGGCGCACCGGGCTCTTCGGCGAGCCGGTCCAGCGCCACCTGAATGCCGTGAATGCTATCGCGCCCGTAGGTGGCCCCGCGGCCGGTCATGGGGTACATGCAGGCCACCGTCCCGTCCGCCGCGTCCGCGTCGGCACCGAGTTCGACCCGCGCGCCGAAGTCGCCCAGAGCCGGAGTTTGGGTAATGAGTAGCGTTGCCGCCGTCCATAGCGCCACGCAGGTGGCACGCCGCATGAACTTCTCCCCAGTGCCGATGTGCGTCATCGGTTCTTCTTGCCGGCAAGCGGTCGAGGGCCGGCGCTCCCCTTGTACTGTTTCCCGGGATGTTGCAAGTCAGGGGCCATGTCCTCCGACCCCGCCATGGCGGGGCCGGAGCCGGAGAATGGCGGAAGCATGAGCGGAAACCGCTCATTCATGGGCGGGTGCATGAGCGGTTTCCGCTCATGTGAGCCCGAGGCGCTGCATCCGTCGCTTCAGGGCGTGCCGCGAAATACCCAGCCGGGTGGCGGCATCACCCTTGCGGCCCCCGGCGGCATTCAGTGCGTCCAGCACGATCTGGCGCTCGGTCTGGTCGAGCCGCTGGCCCAGCGCGTCGCGCCCTGGTTCGCTGTCACGGATTTCCACGGGCAGCTGCTCGGGAACGATGACGCTGCCCGGGTAGAGAATGGTCAGGCGCTCCACCACGTTCTTGAGTTCGCGCACGTTGCCGGGCCAACGGTAGCGGGTGAGCAGCTCCAGGGCCGTTTCGCTCAAACCCACGGGGTCGCAGCCTTCCGTTTCTGCCTGCCGCAGCGTCAGTTCCCGAAGCAGGGCCTCCACGTCGCCGGCGCGTTCACGCAGGGGCGGGATATCGATTTCAATGACGTTGAGGCGGAAGTAGAGGTCCTCGCGGAAACGGCCCTCGCGCACTTCCGCATCCAGGGAGCGGTTGGTCGCGGCGATCACCCGCACATCCGCGGACAGCGATCGTGACGCCCCGACGGGACGGTAGTCGCCGTTCTCCAGGAAATGCAGCAGCTTGGCCTGGAGAGCCAGTGGCAACTCACCGACTTCATCCAAGAACAGGGTGCCGCGATCGGCCAGACTGACCAGTCCCACCCGCTTCTGGTGGGCGCCCGTGTAGGCACCTTTCTCGGCGCCGAAGAGTTCCGCCTCGATGAGCTGCTCGGGCAGTGCGGCGCAGTTGATTTCCACGAACGCCTCGTGGGCACGCGGACTCTCGGCATGAATGCCTCGTGCAACCAGCGCCTTGCCGGTCCCGGACTCCCCCTGCAACAGGATGCGCGCAGCGCTGCTGCCTGCGACGCGTTCCACCGTTTCCCACAGCGCCTTCATGGGGGCGCTGTCGCCGACAAGGCCCGACGGAGGTGTCAGGCGCTGGCGGTGGTAGTCCAGTTCACTGCGCATCCGCGCACGGCGGGTGCTGGTCTCGATCAGGTGCACGACCTCGTCCAGGGCGAACGGCTTGGTGAGATAATCCGAGGCACCGGCCTTGACCGCCTGCACCGCGGCGCGGGTGTCGCCGTGGGCAGAGATCATGACCACCGGAAGCTCCGGATAGTCCCGGTTGAGGTGCCCCAGTACCACCATGCCGTCCATGTCCGGGAGACGCAGGTCAAGCAGGATCAGATCCGGTGACTGCTCCGCCACCGCATCCAGACCCGTTGCCCCGGTGAAGCGCGCCTCTGCTTCCAGGCCCTCTTCCTGGAGGCCGAACACCAGCGAGCGGGCGAAGTTCTTCTCGTCGTCAATGACCAGGATGCGGGGTGCTGTCATAAGTGCAGGCTCGTGGGTTCCCCCGGAATGCACCGGGGCAGGTGGACAGTGACGGTGGTGCCCTCACCGGCTTCGCTGGTCAGGGTCAGTTGGCCGCCGTTGAGCAGCACGAGCTGCCTGGTGATGCTCAGGCCCAGCCCCGTGCCGTCCGCGCGGGTGGTATAGAAGGGGTCCGTGACACGCTCCCGGGTCGCAGGCTCCATGCCGCAGCCGTGGTCGGTGACGTCGATGCGCACGAATGCGCCTTCGGTGGACGCGCGCAGGCGGATGATGTCGTCCTCCTGACTCGCCTGGATCGCGTTGATGAGGAGGTTCACCAGGGACTGCACCACCTGCTCCGGATTGGCATGGATGCACAGGCGGGAGTCTCCGCTGGCATTGATGTCCACGCCCCGTTCACGACTTTCCGGCTCCACCAGGGTGGTGGCCTTGCGGAACGCCGTCCGGATCTCGAAGCAGCTTGGATCGCCGGCGGACGCCCGGCCGTAGGTAAGCAGATCGCTTACCACGCGGTTGAGCCGGTCGATCTCGTCCTCGACATCATTGAGCAGTTCTCGCCGCCGTTGGTCCGGTTCTTTCCGCCCCAGGGCCTGGACCGTGAGCTTGATGGTTCCCAGGGGGTTGCGGACTTCGTGGGCGACGCCGGTGGCGAATTCCCCGAGCACCGCCATTTTCTCGCTCTGGATGGTTCGGTTCATCATCTGCTGCAGGCGGTTGGCCATGGAGTTGAAGCCGTGGGCGAGGACGTCGATTTCGTCCCAGCGCTGATCCTGGACACCCAGTCGGTATTGTAGATCGCCGCCTGCCAGGGCATCGGCGCCGGTGACCAGTTGGTCCACACGCCGGCGCAGGCTGCGCGCCAGTCGCCAGAATACGGCCACGAGGCCGATGCCGGTGGCCGCCGCCAGGGCATACATCCCGAGTTGGGCGGTACGGAGCGGATTGAGGATATGCCCCGCTTCGATCTCGTAGTCGATGCGCCAGCCCGGCAGGATTTCCGGTCCTTCCCGGAGCCCCTTCGGGACATCCCGCAAGGGGTGACCCGCCGGCGTCAGCAGATTGCCATTCGGGGTGCGTAGATAGGTCCGTGTGGCGCCGGCGAGATCTTCCAGGCGGACGCGTTCGGTAATGGCGGCGAGTCGGACGTGGAGCCCCACGGATCCGGGATCCTCCATGCCAGGCAGACTCCGTAATCGCTGTCGAATGATGACGAAACCGGGCTCGCCGTCGTCGGGTACATGCGGGCCGATGATCTCCGTGCGACCGTATTCGGTGCGCGGCAGCCCGGCCATGCTCCACGGGTCCCCCTGCCAGTAGGGGGCCCCGGAGGCCGCCTGGCCGGGCACAAGATTGACCAGGCTGTTGCCGCCATCAAAGAACAGGATGCCGTAAAGGTCCGGCGAATCCGCCTCGACGCGCACCAGTTCCGCAATACCTTCCGGAACCTCCATGCCGTCGGCGACATACAGCGGCATTGCCGGATGGCTCGAGAGGATTTCCAGCTGATAGATGCGGTTGGCGATGAACGCGCTCACGCGATTGGCGGTGCCGGCCAGCTGTGCCTCCAGGCGCTCGCCCGAGAGCCGCTCGATCAGGGTGTCGGAGAAACGCGCATAGATGATGCTCAGCCCCGTCACCGCACTCAGGATGAGGACCAGGGAAAGCACCGTGTACTTGCCGACCAGGCTCGTGCGGGGCGTCATCGCAAACAATAGCCTCAAGCGTCCGTGGCACCGCGTTGTTGATGACTGTAAGCTCGGGGCGATGACAAGGAAAGGAGAGGTTGATCATGTTCAAGCGTAGTCTCGTGTGTTTGTTCGCCATCGCCGGCTTGCTGATGTTCGGCCAGGCCAAGGCCCTGGATGACGCCGCCATCGATCGCTGGCTGGTCACCATGGAAGAACTCCAGGCCTGGGGGGATCGCCAGGACGAACTGGACGAGGAGGATTTTCAGGCCGACGACCCCCAGGACTTCGACTTCGAACAGATCCTCGCGCAGACGGCCCGGGAGCATGACGAAGTGCGCGAGATCATTCGCCGTAATGGCTACAACGATGTCGATCAGTGGTCCTCCGACGGCGGGCGTATCTTCCACGCCATGATGGCGGTGCAGATGGAAGTCAGCCCGGAGATGGAGCGCGAGATGGAGGAGGCCATCCGGGAACTCGAGGAGAACCCGAACATCCCCGAGGAGCAGAAGGAGCAGTTCCGCCGGCAGATGGAGCAGCAGATGGAGCGCATCGCCGGCATGTTCGCGGACGTCCCCGAGGAGGACCGAGCCACCGTGGAGCGCCGCATGGATGACATCATGGCGGTGATGGAGTAATCCGGGGCCGGTGGGCCGGGCGCGGCCCACCGGCATCACCCTGGCGAGGGAATGCCGCCGGCCGGCAGGTCCAGCAGGAAGCTCCTGCCGTCCAGTGCCTGCTGCAGTCGCTCCTCCAGAATCTCCAGAATGTCCGGGTGTTCGCCGGCAAGCGGTGTCATTGCCGTTGTCAGGCCCGGGTTGCGTTTCTCGGCCTCCTGGCAGATGCCCGCGACGTCGCCCTCGGCGCCGGCGTGACGGCCCGGGGAGAGAAACAGCATGGAGACCACCACCTCGCCCCGGTTGAAGCCCGGCTGATCCAGCAGGTTCTCCAGCAGGGGGTCGTTGAAGCGGTACTCGTCGCCGTCCCGGCGCTCCATTGAAGCTGCCGTCACCCGGTCTGCCTGTCCCTCCAGCAGCGCGGCCAGCTGCCCCGCGAGCACGTTGCGTACTGCCGTAACCTCCGGGATGGGGCTGCCGTGGTCCACCAGCGCAACGGCGGGAGGCGTGGAGCCGGTCATGGTTTCCAGCACGCCGTCGCGGAGGATGCGTGCCAGGCGCAGGTCCACCGGCCCGAACAGGTCCACCAGCGGCGTGGCTACCCGTACGTGAACCTCGGGGTGACGTTCCTGGAGAGTGGCCATGCGCTCCGGCAGGTACCCCGTCAGGGCACGGCTGGGGCCGAAGAAGAAGGGCAGGACGACGATTTCACGGCTGCCCTCGTCGGCACGCCGGGTGGCGGCGGGCCCGAGGGTGCGCGCTGCTTCGCCTTCCAGGTCCTCCGCAGGCACCTTGTTGGAGTGCAGCAGGGACGCCGCTTCAACGGGCATCCCGGCGCGCTCGCTGAGCGCCGCGGCAATGCGCCGGAGATTGAGAGTCGAACCCGGGCGCAGGGAGCCATTGTCCACCAGGAAAACAGAACGCATGGAACCTCCGTGGCGGTCAGTCAATGACGGCCTGATAGACCAGCGAGCGCAGTTCCCGGCGTACTGGAACCAGGGACGACGGTAGCAGCTGCGCCATCTGGATCACGATCATGTCCTCTTCGGGGTCGATCCAGAACTGCGTGTTCGCCATGCCCGTCCAGAAGTACTCGCCTTCCGAGCCCATGGTCTGGGCGCGGGCGGGGTCCAGCACCACGCAGAAGCCCAGACCGAAGCCGACGCCCGCGCCCATGTGGCCGTTATTGAAGCGCGGAGAGCCCATCTCTGCCAGGGTGCCGGGCAGGTGGTTCACGCGCATGAACTCTGCCGTCTTGCGACCGAGCAGGCGGACGCCGTCCAGTTCCCCGTCATTGCGCAACATCAGGCAGAAACGCAGGTAGTCGGTGATGGTGGAGGTCAGCCCGCCGCCCCCGGAGAACATGAAGGCCGGTGCCTGGAAACGTCCACCGGCTGCGGAGTCGAAGAGCTTCAGTCCGCCCTTGGGCTCCGGAAGCACCTGGGTGGGTTCGGGGCCCATCAGTGGTGGCGGCATCATGGTGCTGGAGGTGTACAGGGCCGAGAAGCGGCCGAGTTTCTCCTCTGGCACGCCGAAGGCGGTGTCCGTCATTCCCAGCGGCTGGAAGATATGGTTGGCGAAGAACTCGTCCAGCGGTTCGCCGGAAATCACCTCGATCACACGGCCCAGCACGTCGGTGGAGACGCCGTAGTTCCAGCGCGAACCGGGATGGAACAGCAGGGGGATGTTTGCCAGGCGCTCCACCATGTCCGCCAGCCGCACCTCGCCGTTGGCGAAGCTGATGCCGTGGCGATGGTAGAGCGCATCCACCGGCGAGGTCATGAAGAAGTCGTAGGTGAGCCCCGAGGTGTGGGTGAGCAGATGGCGCATGGTAATGAGGTTGTGCGCCGGCTCGCACTTGGGATCGTCGGCATCGCCCCCCACCAGCACCTCCATGTCGCGGAACTCCGGCAGAAAGCGCGCCACCGGGTCGTCCAACTGGAATGCGCCCTGTTCGTAGAGCATCATCGCGGCGACGCTGGTTACCGGTTTGGTCATGGAGTAGATGCGGAAGATGGAGTCGGCCTGCAGGGGCCGCTGGCTGCCGAGCTCCAGCGTCCCGGCACAGTCGAACCAGGCGTTCTCGCCGCCACGGTTGATGAGTACGCTGGTGCCGGCGAGACGCTCGTGTTCCACGTGATCGCGCATCCAGCGGCTGATGCGGCCGAGCCGCTCGCTGGACAGGCCTGCTTGCTCAGGGGAGACGGTTTGTACCAAGTTAGGACTCCTTTGAATCACCATGGGGGAACGCGTCGAGCGTACTGGAAACGGCGGTGGAGTTGTACGTCCACGGCGCTGGGGCCGTCGCCATCGGTACAGGCCCGCTTCTTGGCTGTTGCCTGGTGCAGCCTCAGGTAAGGCGTGGTCCGGGCGCTTCGGCGTGGGCCTCTTCCAGGGCCCAGACCAGCAGGCAGCGGGTCTCCTCGGTGCCGTGCCGTGCCGCCTGGGCGCTGCGCAGCGCGAGCAGCATCATCGCTGCCAACGCCAGGACAAGGCCGGCGGCCATGGCGGCCGGTTCCAGTCCGTACTTGGCGACATACGGCGCGCCGGCCATCAGACCGACGGACACCAGCAGGGTCAGCACGGCGGGTCCGGTCCGGACGCCCGGCTGGCCGCGATGGTTCATGGCAAGTTCGGCGTCACAGCAGCGCAGGGCGCTCTCCAGCGCATCCACGGTGAAATAGTCCGTCTCGCGCAGGCGCTCCGAGAACAGGACGTAGCGGGGCCCGAGGAATCCGCGCCGGTAGCGGCGCACCAGCCCGTTGAGGTGCAGGGCGACGGGGCGGGACTGGAACACGGTGCCGGCGCGGTCCTCAAGCACCAATCCGCCCACGAGGCCCACAATGAGAATGGCCACCGCCATGGTGGCCGGTGTCCACCAGCCCTGGGTGACGGCCGGGATGGCGGCAAGGGCGCCCAGCGCCAGAGCGATGCAGATCAGCAGGGCGACGCCGGAGACGGTTAGCAGCCTCACGGTGAACAGTTCCAGAAGCACGCGGGAACGGGAAGCCTCCCGGCTGAGCTGCTGGATTACGAGCCATTCGCGCAAGAGGAATCCCTGGCAATACCGGTCGTGGGTGGTGGGGCCGTCGCCGGGCGCTGGCCGGCGACGGCTTACCTTACTGACTCGTGACGGTTCGGGGAAGCCCCGTCAGAACTGGAGATCCATGCCCAGGCTGGCCTGCATGGATCGGGGGCCGGTGCTGTTGTCCACCGACGTCTCCTCCAGCGTGCCGGCCACGTCCAGGTGCAGGAACCGGAAGAAGGTGGCCCCGCCGCTGATGTAGGTCAGCTCCTCGCCGGCGAGATTGGTGCGGATGCCGGCACGCGGGCTGGGAATCCAGAAGCTGTCCGGAATGTACGTGGCACTGACGGCGGCCCACTGGTAGTCATCGCCGGTGGTATCGGCGACGGCATTGGCGTCCAGCCGTGCCGCCAGGATCCAGCGCCGGTTCTGTGTGTACACCGAGCCTTCCAGGGTGAGCTGGCGCTCCATGGTCCAGCTGCTGCCGTTTCGCGCAGCCTGGGGGTTGGCCTCGAAGAAGAGGCAGGACTGGCTGGCCTCGTCGGAATCGCAGGGATCCGGATACTCGAAGGAGGGCGCGTTGAGATTGCGCGCGGTGGCGCCGAGGGAGAAGTTGTCGGCCACCCAGGTCACGCCGACATCGATGCCGAAGCCCGTGTTGGTGGTCTGGTTATCCTCGAATTCGTCCTCGGCCCGGTCCTCGACGTCGTCGCTGTCGTCCAGAAGCACTCCGGAGCGTGCCAGGGTTACCCGGTAGCCGCTGACGGTGGCGCCGGCGTGCAGGGAGCCGTCCCGGTTATGCCAGACCTCCCGGGCATAGCCGGTGCTGAACCGCTGCACGATACCGCCCTGGACAGCCAGACCGGCGTCGTCACTGGGGCGGAGCACGTAGCTCTCTCCGTCGATGATCGCTTCGGCATATCCGTCTTCGTTTTCTTCAATCAGCTCGTAGCTTGTATTCTGATCGACGTCGTCCGGATCCAGTCCAGCCAGCCCGGTGTTGAATGCGTCACCGCTCGATTCAACCGCAACCCGACCTTCAAAGTAGCCGCCGTAGTCCACGGTGACGACACCGTTCAGGGCCTGCGAGCGCACGCTCAGGGGCGCGCCGGGGCCCGTGATGGATGCGGTCACTTTCCCGTATGCGCTGTCGGTGAGGTCGTTGACCAGATCGTTGGCGTTCCCTTCGAAGTTCACCACGCTGTTGATGAAGTCCCGAACCGCATCGGCATCGTCTTCGGTCTCGATGTCGCTGGGAAGGTTTCGCATTTCGATTTCGAGAGCGTCGAAATCATCGGATAATTGCTCGACATCCCGGTCGAAATCATCCGCATCCCCGAACTCGTAGCCCGCGGAGATATTGGACAGGATTCCGAAACGCACCCGGCGTTCACTCAGTGAGGGCGTTGCCGGGTTGGTGCCGAGCCCGATGGAACGCTCATGGGGTGCGACACCCGCATGGGTGATGTCACCGCCGGCCAGCTGGCCCGGCTGTTGCGCCTGCGCGCCCGTGGTGATGGCGGCGGTGAGAATGCCACCGGCCATGATCCGTTTTCCTTTCATGCGCAACCCTTTCCGCCTTTTCTTGCGGCATCCCCTGGTGGGGCACCGTGATCACGTTGTCGGCGAATGATAGGAGAAGCCGGGCGACCGCGATGTGACCTGACGCACGTCTCGCGCGTCCTTGCCGGTGAACGGTGTCAGCGAAGACCGAACTTGTTCAGACGGTACTGCAGTTGTCGGGTACTCAGGCCCAGCTCGCGGGCCGCCTGGGTCTTGTTCCCACGGCACCGCAGGAGCGCCGCCCGCAGGACGTCCGGGTCACTCTCGGCGATGCGCTGGTACGGCCTTCCCGTACCCGACTCCTGTGCATCGCGGAACGGCGCCGACCCCGTTGCGGGAGTGATCTCCTCGGGCGCATCGCCCACGTTGGACTCCTGCGCCAGGATGTGTTCGATCTCCGCGGCCTGGATGGTCGTGCCGCGCGCCGTAATCACCGCCCGCTCGATGACATTCTCCAGTTGCCGGATGTTGCCTGGCCAGGCATAGCTTTCCAGGCGAGGCAGGACGCCGGCGCCCAGGGTCAGGTTGTGGCGGTACTTGTGATTGAAAGTGTTGAGGAAGTGACGGGCCAACTGTGGGACATCCCCGGTGCGCTCGCGTAGCGCCGGCAGCCGCAGCGGAATGACGTTCAGGCGGTAGAACAGGTCCAGGCGGAACCGGCCCTGGTTCACCGCATCCTGGAGATCCTTGTGGGTGGCAGTGATGACGCGGATATCCACGGGAATGTCCCGGTCGCCGCCGACGCGCTGCACGGATCGCTCCTGGAGCAGGCGCAGCAGCTTGGTCTGCAGGTCCAGACTCATGTCGCCGATTTCGTCCAGGAACAGGGTTCCGCCGTCGGCGGCTTCCGCCTTGCCCGCGCGGGTACGAACCGCACCGGTGAATGCGCCCCGCTCATGCCCGAAGAGTTCCGCTTCCAGCAGGTGCTCCGGTATCGCGCCGCAGTTGATGCACACAAAGGGGCCGTCGTGTCGATGGCTGTGGGTGTGGATCATGCGGGCGAATTTTTCCTTCCCCGTGCCGGATTCGCCCAGCAGCATCACGGTGGCATCGCTGCTGGCGACGCGGGTGGCCTCGTCCAGCGCGTCCTTGAGCAGGGGACTCGTGCCGAGAATGCCGTGCTGGACACTCTGGCGCTCCAGGGCCGAGCGCAGGGCCTCGTTCTGGCTCTCCAGGTGTTCGGTGCGCTCCCGGAGCAGGGCGTGGATGCGCAGGGTCTGCCCGATCATGGAGGCGGTGATGCGCAGCAGGTGGATGTCGGCCTCGAAGGCGCGGTTGCGGTTACGTAGCCGGTGGCATGCCAGGACCCCGACCGGTTCCTTGTCCGTGAGTATGGGCACGGCGACGAAACTCACGGTGCCCGGCGGCAATGTCGGCCGGTCCACGGCGCGGAACAGGAATGCGGGTTCGGCGTCCACATCCTGCACGACACACACCCGCCCAGTGGTCATGACGTGCCCGGTGATGCCCTCGTCGGGGGCGTAGACGCCGCGCGCCTTCTCCTCTGGCCGCAGGCCGTAGGCGTAGTGAATACGCAAACGGCCGTCGTCTTCCGGGAGTACGATGCGCCCGCGGTTGAGGCCGACCAGTTGGGACAGCAGCCGCAGGACTGCGGGGATGGTCGACTCCGGCTCCAGGGAGCGCCCCAGCACCTGGACCGCTTCCAGAAGGACCATGGACTCGTTGGGTAGTTCGTTATCGCCGGTCATGGTGCGCCAGTATCCTGTAGCCCGGGTGACGCCCGCGGGACCGGCGCCACCCGGTGGCCGCCCAACGTCAAGCGCGCATCTTGAAGCTCTCCAGGTAACCTTCCGGGTCGGCCGGGTCGAATTCCTTGCCCATGATATCGTGGATGCGGTAGTTCTCCTCGGGGGCGTTGTACCCCAGCTCTTCCATGACCTTGCGGCACTCCGTTGCCTGGAAGACCTCCTCGGCGATCTGGTGGTAGTTCACGTCGCCGTCGATGTAGCCCCAGCGCTTCATCTGGGTCAGCATCCACACCGCCATGGACTGCCACGGGAAGGGATCGAAGTCGATGCGGTCGGGCATGTCCTGAACCTCCCCGAGGCCGTCGGCATAACGCCCGACGAGTACCTGCTGGAGCACTTCCACTGGCTGATTCAGATACCGCCGCGGAGCGATGGCCTCGGCGATCTCCCTGCGATTACCGGCATCCGAACTGTACTGGGTGGCATCAACGATGGCCCGGAACAGCGCCCCGAAAGTGTTCGGGTGCTCGTTCACCCAGTCCTCGCGCACCACGAAGGCGCAGCAGGGATGGCCGCTCCAGATGTCCTTGGTCTGCGTGTGGATGAACCCGGCCCCTTCCCAGACCGCGCGCTGGTTGAACGGCTCGGCAACGATGTAGCCGTCGATGTTTTCGGCCTGCAGGTTGGCAACCATCTCCGGTGGCGGCATCACCCGGAGACTGACGTCGCGATCCGGATCCAGGCCGTTCTCCGCGAGCAGGTAGCGGAGCAGGAAGTTGTGCATGGAGTAGTCGAAGGGAATGGCGAAGGTGAAGCCCTTCCAATCCTTCGGGTTCATCTTGTCCTTGTGCTTGTTGGCCAGGGTGATGGCGTTGCCGTTGATGTTTTCGATGGCCGGCATGGTGACGGGGAGTCGCGAAGCCCCGACGCCCATGCGAATGGACAGGGGCATGGGCGCCAGCATGTGGGCGGCGTTGAACTCGCCGGCGTCCATGCGATCCCGTACCACCGGCCAGCCGGCAACGCGCTCCAGGTTGACGTTCAGTCCATAGCGCTCATAGAAACCCATCGGGTCGGCCATGATGATGGGCGTGGCACAGGTGATGGGCAGAAACGGGATGGCCATCTCCGTCTGCTCCAGCGGGCCGCCTTCATCCGCCAGCGCGGACTTCAGCGCACCCAGCGGGAACGCCGAAGCCACCGCAGCGGCCGCCGTACCTCGGCCCACCGCAGCCATGAAGCGGCGTCGGCTGATGTCGTTGCCCCCGAAGAGTGCACGCACCAGCGTGTTTTCCACGGCGCGGTCGATGATGGCGTCGCGGTCGTCCGGTTGTCTCCGGGACGCCGCGGATCGGCTGGTGGAACTGCAGCTCTCGCAGGAACAGTCCGCGTTGTGGCGGAGATCGGAATGGGGGCTGTAGGGATCACCCAGGCTTTTCATCATTCACTTCCTCGCAGTGGCGGGAGTCATGGTTGCTCCCTCTGCTCCTAGCAAAGGCAATGCCATTGATGCCGCGCTGCGGCAAACAACCGGGTCACATCGTGATTGGCCGCTGTCGAGAGCCGTGGGCGAGGGCACGACAAACAGGACATTGTCGACATTGTCCTGTTTGTTTCCTCGCTCCAGGGCGGGTGTGCAGGCACGGAAGAACGGCGGTTTGGCGCGTTCAAGCAAATGATTATAAAGGAACAATGAAGAATTCCGCGGAAGAGGGGATGTGCTGGCATGGCTGGTGCAAAGCCCCTGTCGACATCAATCACGCAGAAATGCAGGAGGAAGTGATGAGCGACACGGCAGAGCAGTCCAGGCAGCCCTTGCGCCCCATCGATCTGGAGGGCCTCAAGGCGCTGGGTGCGAAA
>SKYZ01000175.1 GCA_007127625.1 Aquisalimonas sp.
CCATCACTGCACAAAGCCAGGGAGCGGACTGAGAGAAGAGGTGATCAGTTAGAGTGGGTTTCGGCTGATATTCTCCAGCTTCCTCTGCGCGATGCGGTTGCGGACGGCATTCTCTGCTTCGGTGTCATGCAGGCGCTATCCGAGCCCGGCCCGGCTCTTGCGGAGCTTCATCGCGTCCTCAGGCCTGGCGGTGAGCTCTGGGTCGATGCGTTGAATGCCCGGTGCGCACCCACACGGGTTGCCGAGTGGCGCCGCCGCCGCAGTGGGCATCCTGCGCATCTTCGCTACGATGCCCCGGACGCGTTCAGGGAGATGGTGTCTGAGGCTGGGCTCCGGGTCCACAGCCAGCACTGGTTACCGATTCTCCCCGGGCGCTTCCAGCGCTGGCAGTGGATGCTCGAAACCCCGGGTACCCGCGGGTTTCTGCAGCGTTTCCAGCCTATTGGCGCACTCCTCAGTCACTCCCTGATTGTGCGCGCCTTCCGCGCGGATTCCTGATCCCGTCCGGTACCTTGATGCCGGGCGTCAAATTTTCTGACATTCCCGTTGCGCTCCACTATCTGCCACTGGATTGTTTCCTCGATGGAAAGTCGAGATGGCGAGGGTGCGGTGTCAGCATTGTTTACGCTTCTCGGTCCGCTCTTTAATCGGCGCGCGCGGGCGGCCTGTAGGGGGGCGGCCCACGGCGCCGATCACGGTCACCCCGGGCGCAGAGGTTGCATGTCGTTGTAGCACGACGCCCATGTGTGCGGTGGCGAACAGAGGCTCGGTGTCCTAGCACTCAGCATCAACGATACGCCCGATCGTTCGGGCGCAGTCATCGCAAAGCTGACAGGGACGTCCCACTGCGCGCGCACGTGCATTCAGGCACGTCAGGGCGAGAGGGGACAAGCAGCCGGTCAGGCGAGCGCGTACTCGGGGGAGCTTATGGTACTGCAGCAATCCGCACGACTCGTAGTTTCCCTTGCCGTTACCGCCCTGGTTACCACCGCATGTTCATCCGGCGGCGGCGGTGGAGGCGGAGGTATCGGGGATTCCGACTCCCTGCCCTGGGGAACCAAGGATGGCCATCTGGACAGGGTCAATCTCCCGCCAAGGGAAGAGTTGGAAGACCAGTTCGACGGGCGTGGCGACTTCGCCGCCGACCAGACCATCGCGATTCTCAGTACCGACCTGGGCGAGGAGCACACGGAGTACCGGACCGAGGATGGCAACGGGAGCCGGATCAGTGGTAACAGTCGTCGCCTTTATGAGGGAGCCGACAACGTGAGTGGGCGCGCGGTCAATCCTGGCAATGCCGTGGCGAGTCTCGCTGCCGGCCGAGAGTTCGGTGTCGCGCGGGATGCGACCATCCTCGGGGTGGGTGTCGTGCAGCCGGAAGGTTATCAGGATAGACCTGGCGGCGGGTTTGATCTCACCATCAAGCCGGAAGACATGTTGAGTGGCATCGATCATGCCAGAGGCAATGGCGCCGATGTGCTCGCCATCCACTCTGTGGTAACGGATCCGGATACCACCCAGGCGCAGGAGCTTGGGGCAAAGATTAGCGAGGCCCAGGATGACGGAATCATCGCTGTCGTGCCTGTTCCCGTCGAGGGCGAGCTTCGCGACGACAACGGGAATAGCATCGGGGTGGACGCGACCACGGAGTTCGACTCGGCCACGATGGATCGGTTGCTCGTTGTCGGCGGGATCAAGTCCGATGATTCCCGTCCTGACGGGGCCGGTCTGCCGCACTCGGATAGCCGCGACCGCTTCATTGTTGCGCCCGGAGACCCTGTGTTCGCGGCGTTCGGCAACGACAGCGCCGACGCCCAGTATGCCGGCCCGTTTACGGCAATGGGGCTTGTCTCCGGTGGGGCGGCGCTCCTTAACAGCTATTACGAGGATGTAACCGGCAGCTCGCCCACGCCGAAGGATGTTGCCGACCGTTTGCTGGCTACAGCAGACAAGTCCTTCTCTGGCTATGATCCGGATCAGCACGGCCAGGGCGTACTGGACATGCGGGAAGCGTTGACAGCCCAGGGCGCGCTGACCCTGCCCGGCATGAGCAGCACGTCGGTCCGGAACACCCAGATGGAGTTGAGCAGCGCCTTCGGCGATGCCCTGACGGGCCAGGACGCGCTGGCGGATGTCCTGACCTTCGATTCCACCGACTGGCCGTTCCGGGTGGACTTGCGCTCTCGGGTCCGGCAGCAGGAATCACGGTACCTGGACCGGCACATGGACCGTCTCGCCAACATGGGGCCGCAGTACGCCGAGAGCACGCCCTACGGCGGGTATCAGATCACCAGTGGCCAACCGGCGGGTTTCGCCCACGGCAGCTACCAGCGGGGCTACGAGTCCATGTCGCTGTGGGTGGACCAGGGGCCCTGGACGATGACGCTGCAAAGCCATGCTGACCCGTATCTGGCCACGGCGTATCAGAGCATGCCGCAACTGGACGGCCTGCGCCTCATGGGGGGTGGCCCCGGCCGGGCCCACATGGCGAGCTGGCGGGAAGCCAGCGGAGCATCCCTGGCCTGGTCCCTGGGGGATGCCTTGACCGTCGGTAGTCAGGTATGGACGGGGCGCGATGGCGAGAGCCGCTACCAGTCGCTGGAGGACGCGCCCCGCGTGCATCGCGCCGAGGTGATGGCGTCCGTCCGGCCGTACTCCGGGGTCACGCTGGGCGTCGATGTTGCCCGTCAGTATCAGCCGGAGGGCCTGTTCGGCAGCTCTGGATCGGCCGGATTGCAGCCGGGCGGCGGCGCGGATACCACTGCTGCCGGCGTCACGCTGCAGTGGCAGGCACTGGCGCCGCTGACGCTGTTCTCCCGGTATGAGCACGGCTGGACGGAGGTGGATGGGACCGGCGGGCTCGTCAGCGACTTCGATCGCCTGCAGACGCAGTCCACGTCCATCGGCGGTGTCTGGGAGGACGCCTCGGCGAAACGCTGGGGGCTGGTGTACAGCCAGCCGCTGCGGGTGCGCTCGGGTGATGTGCAGCTCTCCGTTCCCCATGCCCTGGACGGTAGTGACGGGGTACAGTTTCAGCGTTACTCGGTGGATGCCTCGCCCTCTGGCCGCGAGCAGAACTTCGAGGTATTCCTGGATATGCCCCTGGAGGCCCGCCAGAGCGCGGTGCGCCTGAACCTGCTGTATCAGCTCGAGCCCGGGCACGTGGCGGATGCCGCGCCTGCCTGGGGGGCTGCGGCCGGGTATCAGACGCGCTTCTGAGCCTCGTGCAGGGATGCTGCGCAGGGATGCGCCCGTGCCCGATTACCGGGCCCAGGGCTCGGCGGGGTCTTGCTCGCCGAACAGAGGGACAACCACGCTTTTTTGCAGCACGTGCCGGGCGAGCAGGGGCAGCGGCATGCGTAGCCAGTGGCCGCGTAGGAATATGGCGGCCCCGGCTGCCCATTGTCCCGGTGTGAGCGACGCATCAGGGAGGGTTGGCACGAGCAGCCGCCGATAGCAGGCGTCCAGTATGCGTTGTGTCGCTGCCCCTGGCCCGGCTGTCGCCATGTCGGAACTGCAGGGCGCGGGCACCGGGGTGCCCAGAAACTGCTGGCAGTAGCGCAGGGCAAGAAACGTTGGCAGTTCCAGGTCCAGTTCCCGCGCGCGCACCGGGAGCGTAGCCCAGAACGTCGGGTTGTCGCCAAAATGGCGCAGCAGCGCGTCCAGGTCCAGAAGATCCCGGAAGCCGTGGGGAATCTCGCCTTCGACGAACAGATGGGTCGCGCTGTGAATGACCATGTCCTCGGGTGCCAGCACGGCCAGGCTATCGTCTTCCGGGAGCGTTCGGGCAGCGCACAGCAAGGCATCCGGGTTCGGGTGGAACCGGGCCGTCTCCGGGAGAATGGTGTGGTGTACATCCAGGGTGGAGCCGCGCTGCGGGTGGCGCAGCGGCGGCAGTTCATGCATCCATTCCCGGTAGTACCGCTGGTCGTAGCTGCCGTGATGGCTCGCGAGCCAGCCGGCCCAGTTCAGGCGCGCCTCCACCTGCCCCAGCACCTGCCGCGGTACCAGGATATCGATGTCGGAGAACTGGCGACCGTGAGCAGGAGGCAGTCCGGTGAATGCGTAGGCCGCGCCCTTGAGCAGCACGACCCGGGAGGTCACGCCCCGCAGCAGCTTGAGCAGGTAGGCAACTTCCCGGCCGATCGCCCGCCGCTGTGCTTCCGCCGCGATCCACGCGGACTCCAGGTGGGCCGCCGGGCCGTTCGGTATGGTTGTCAGCGCGCCCGCCTCTTGCGCCACCCAGTAGAGCCGGCCGAGCAGATTGAACTCCCGCCCCGTGGCGATGATCTGTTCCCAGGTGCGCGGGTCTATCTGCTCCGCGCGCTCGGGGGCGCGGAACAGGGAGATCAGCTCACGGCCCGGGTGACTACTGTCGCGCGATCTGGGCATGCAGTTGCCGGATGAGTGCCTTGCCGTCGTCCATTGTACCGTACTGGAGATCGTAGGCCGGTACACGAGTGACGAGGCTGGACGCCAGCCGGAACCCGCTTTCCCCGAGAATCTGGTAGTTGAAGCTCTGGTTCACCAGGGCGAGAAAAGTTTCATGGGGCGCTCGCGGGGTAAAATCTGCCGTCGCACCGCGCCGGAATCGGGGGAAGAAGATTCCTGCCGCCGTGCCCCGCTCCTCTCCGCGCCGGATGCTGTCGGCGTCCGGCCGCAGATGGGCCACGAGGCCCTTGGTCGTATCCCGCACCTGGTGCCCCACGACGGCGTGGTCATGTGCCCTCTGGATGATGGCGATGGCATCGTTTTTCAGCCCGACGGGGCGCGGAAATGGCTGAACGGATCCATCCTGCGCATCCAGCAGAACCAGTTCGTCGGTCAATAGGCGCCAGCCGGAAAGCATCAGGCTCGCGACCAGAGTGCTCTTGCCGCTGCCCGATTCGCCGGGAAACAAATAGGTCAAGCCGTCTTTCTCCGCTGCAGCCGCATGGACCACCAGATAGCGGTGCATGCCTGACGACACGCACCAGTTCATGCCCCATTCCAGCATGGCCAGGGCGTGATGCGCGGGGAGGGGCAGAAACGGGGCAGTGGTGCCCAGATAGAACTGGGCCTGAGGTCGAATCCAGCGCCTGGGGCCAGGCGGTGCATCGATGCGTACCCGGAAATCGGCGAATTCGTCCAGTTCGAGTACCGGGTAGTCCGCGTACGCGGCCGGCAGCCCCTGGTGGATTGCCGGCATGCGGGAGAGGATCCGCATGCCCAGCGAGCCAATCCGCAGGCCGAGGCCGTCCCCTTGCAGGCGGGTTTTTACTTCGGGCGCGGGCAATGTCCCAACGGTCATACGCCGGGGCATTGTTCCACTATTCCTGCCTGGTGGAGATCGTTCAGGAACTGCTCCGCCACGTCCGGATCCTGAAGCAGTGCCTCGGCGCACGCGTGGCTGATCGCCCGAGCGGACAAGGGCTCGCCGTCGTGGCTCAACAAAGCCATGACGAGGTGGCCGGCCGGCGATGCGAGTACATGGGTGTTCTCGTCGCGCCGCGAGAACACCAGCAGGCGGTCACCGGCCCAGCAGGTAACCAGCGCATCGGCCGGTATGCGATAGTACGGCGATGCGCCTTGAGTTTCAGCCACTATGCAAAGTTGGCCGGGTTGTAATTCCGGGCATCCAGCACACACGCTTGATCGTTGGCCTCGGCGAGCTGCTCGGTGAGTTCCTCCAGCGCCGTTGTGTCCGCCATGTTGCTGTTGAATGCCGCTTGCGGCTCACGGGAGCTTATCCGCGACTGCCCGGTAATGACGTCGTCGTTACGCCCGTTACCGGATCTGGGAGCCTGGTCGCCACCGCCACTGCCGTCGAGGCTTGCCTGGTAGCTGCTATACGCTCTCCGGAACTCGTCAGCGATCATGTCGCGGCTGTACATTCTCAGGCCGTTAACGCTGAACCCGTCGGAAAGGACAGGGTGGGATGCATTGAGGTACGCAGCGGTTACCTGTGCCATGCACTGGTCCACTATCGAGTTGGACGCAGGATTGACCCCGGCGACCCGGGCCGTCGACCCACCCCCCGAGAGCGCTTCGAGGAGTGTGAAATCACTCCCGACGAGCAGGGCCGCAGGCCCGCTGCTCTGTTCTCGGTTTCGGTTCATGCCGAAAACCTGTGCAAAACTCGATTCCGGGAGAACCCCACAATCCTGCCAGGCCTGGTACCACTCCCGGCTGCCCGCCGGATTGACGTGCCCGTCACCCCGCCAGAACGCCACGGAGCACCCGAGGGCGCAGCTTTGCACGCCCGGATTCAGCGAGGTGTTGGCAGAGGCTACCGCGGAGCCACTGCAGTCGGCGGCCCAGACAGGCCGGTGAGCGAGAGTCATGACCACGGGGATGCCACCCGCCAGACCTTGCGTCAATCGGCGCCGGCCCTGATCCACCTGATCGAGCGTCCGGTCTGACTGCGATGCAGAGCGCTGCTCTTCGATCTGTCTATCCTTGCTTGTCATGGAACCACCCCTTTCGAAACGCAACCCGATCCCATTATGTATGATGCCACTCTTCCTTAAAGACCAGCACACCGAATCGGGAGCATTCGCTCACCAATGGTCTTCAACTGCTCTAAATTAATGCAAGAAATACGCCTCATCGCCGTGCATGGCCGTCTGACGCCCTTTCCGGCCCGCCCGTGGCCATCCTGGTCCGCACGGGCCAATCGCGTCGCCCGGTTTCCAGGACGGAGTGACAAAAATGCTGACACCGGGTTCTTTTCCTGGCGCTTGCTGCCATACTTGTAGATCAGACTGAGGTCCATGGGAAGCGTCTCTCACCAAGGTGGAGCATGAGCGAGAATAAGCAGGTTCACGGAACTGGCAAGCCCGGTAGTGAGGCGACGAACGCCACGGATGCGGCTGATCGGCCTGCAAGCTGGTCACGACGTCGATTCGGCGTCGCCGCAGTGTCCACCTCGGTCATCGTTGGCCTCCACTCACAGCCCCTTCGCGCTGCTGGGGGCGGTGGCAACTGCACCCCTTCGGGGTGGGTGTCGGGCAATGTCTCGCTTCACGGTGAAGCGCAGTCCTGCGGCGGCATGACGCCGGAGGCCTGGGCGGGTGGTGATCCCCCGGCCGAACGTGAGCGGTGGGCCGACGCACACTTTAACAGTGTCTTTAAAGGTACACCGCCTTACTCGGTCGAGGAGTCAGGCGATCCGGCCACGATGCTCGATGCCGTGAGTCAGGACGTCAGGCTCGGCAGTGTGGGTGATATGGAGCGACAGGTCATCCGGCTCGGCGCTGCCGCGTATCTCAATGCAGAGTATCTCGTCTACCCGATGACTCCGCAGACCGTCATCGAGATGGTCCGCCCGACCCTGGTCGATGGTCAGTACATAACGCAGTCGGGGGATGTGCTCAATGCGGAACAGGTTAAGGATTTCCTTGGCAACACCATGGAAGCTCCTGGCTTCTTCGCATAGTCGTAACGATGCCGCATCGCTCTGTTGTGACTGGTCTTCGTTGTCAGCGTAATAGGTCGGCGTCAGGTGACTGTCTATCTCGTCAATCAGGAATGCGATTTCCGTCCGATGGATGACGCCATGCTTATCTTCCACGGAGGGTCCGGCGAGACCTATCAGCTTGCCGGTGTGCCGGCATGTCTCGTTGCCGAATTGCTGCGGACTCCGGAAGCTTCGACGTTGGAGTCCCTGGTCATCCGCTTGAGTGACCCGGAGTCCCAACCCCCGGTCGTTCTTGTGGAGGAAGCGCTGGAGCAACTCCGAAAGGCCGGAGTAGTCTCGGTCCGCCATCCATGACGTTGATCGACCTTGGTGAGTCCACAGTACAAGAGCGCCTCCGCGGCGAGGGGCTGATTCTGAAGACCGGGCCTTTCGCGGCTCGTATTCGTACCCGCATTCCAGTGGTGGCCGCCGCACTAATGCAGGTCTATCAGGATTTCCCGGTTCTGGATGCGTCAGCATTCGCCGATTTCGAATGCCACCTGCGCCGACCGTTGACGTTTCGCCGCTGGCACCGACCTCAGGTGCTGTTCCTCGCCGATGGACGCAGCGTTTTCAAGCCGCTTCCCCTTCACCAGGCCTTTCCGGTGCTGGAGTGGGGTATGAACTGGTGTGTTGCGAATCAGGTGCATGACCGCCTGGTCTTTCACGCCGCCGCCGTCGAAAGAAACGGCAAGGCGCTGATCCTTCCGGCGCCGCCAGAGTCGGGAAAGAGCACCCTTTGCGCCGCCCTGGTTGCCAGTGGATGGCGGCTTATCACCGACGAATCAGTCTTGTTCGACCTGAGGCTGGACGAAGTCACCGGGCCGGTGCGCCCCGTCAGCCTGAAGAACGCATCCATTGACGTGATCAACGACTTTGCGGGGAACGTCATGCTCAGTGACGTGTGTCGCGATACGCTGAAAGGAACGGTGGCCCACATGCGTCCCCCGAGCAGTAGCGTCGATCGCGCTGACGAGCCCGCAACCCCGGCGTGGGTCGTCTTTCCTGAGTACCGTGCCGGCGCGGCCACGTTGCTGAAGCCACTCGCAGCCGGAAGCGCCTTCATGCAAATCGTGAAGAGTGCCTTCAACTACCCGGCATTGGGGCGTCGGGCATTCCACCGCACGGCGGACTTGATCGACCAGGCGGATGCGTACACGTTCGTCTATAGTCGGCTGGAAGAGGCGATCGAGACTTTCGATGCACTCGCCGCTGGACGGTAATCAAGCGCTTAGGCTCGCGCTCGCACGCCCGGAGTCCATGACGGAGAGAACGCCGGCGGAATGGACGGTGCTCGTCGCCGCGGCGCGGGAAACCTCACTGCTCGGGACCCTATGGAATCTGGCGACGCTTGCCGGTGTGGCTGAGCGGTTGCCCGAGCCTGTGGGAAGGCATCTCTATGGTGGGTTTCTGAAAGCGGACCGCAATGCAGAAGCCATTCAATGGGAACTGCAGACTCTCCAGTCCGGGATGCTCCAGCGCCTGGATCCGCCGGTTGTTCTGAAGGGTGGCGCCTACCTGTTGGCCGGATTGCCCAATGCGTCGGGGCGGATTTGCAATGATGTGGATCTGCTGTTTCCGCGCGCTGATCTGGAAAGGGCAGAGTCGTTGTTGTTCTTTGAAGGCTGGGGCACCACGCATCACGATCCCTACGACCAGCGCTATTATCGCGAATGGATGCATGAGCTCCCGCCGCTGGAGCACTGGCGTCGGGGAACAACGCTGGACGTTCACCACAACATCCTTCCCGAAACGTTTGCAGTGCGGACCGATCCGGTGCGCCTTCTCGCATCAGCGTGTGACCTTCCCGCACCCTGGCGCTACCGGGTGCTGCGTCCGGCGCACCTGGCGCTGCACGCGATTGTACACTTGTTCTCCGAGACTGAATGGGATCGCGCCCTGCGTGACTTGTACGATATCAAGGTCTTGCTGGAACACTTCGGAGGGCGGGGGGGTGATTCGTTCTGGCGTGATCTCGTCGACGAAGCCAGCAGCCTCGGGGTGACTTGGCTGGCGGCGTATGCGCTGGATTGCTGTGAACAAAGTCTGCATGCAGGGGTTCCGCTTGAGGTGCGTGAAGCGCTGTTGGGGAGTCGGATAACGACGCTCAAGCGGAGAGCCGCACGGCCGCTTTTTCTGCACGGATTGAATACCCGTGCCTCGGCAACGCCGAAACGAGACAGCGTGGCACGTGCACTACTCTTTCTGCGAGGGCATTGGTTGAAGATGCCCCCGCGGCTGCTCGCGCGACACCTGTTCTACAAGGCGTTTCTGGCCCCGAAGGAAGACGTGACGAACAGCCGTACAGATCCCGCAGGCGGAGGGGTTCGATGAAGCGCAATCGGTTTTCCGGGCTTTGCCCGTGGGGTGGACTTTTTCTCCTGGCGCCAACCCTGGGGGCGGCCGACCAGTGCTTGCCTCTGGAACAGGCCGAGCAGCAAGCAGAAGCGTATCAAAGTGAAGGTCGGGATGTGATCGTTGCCTCTCACACCTGTCCGCAGATGTCGTACGCGGTACTGATCGGAGGGCTGGCGGGGGAGGAGGAACAGCACGAGGCCATCGCGCGGCTTGGGGAAGAAGGCATTGAGGCAGCGCCTGCGGCCGGTACATCCGTCTGGGTGGGCGAGTTCAGGCACGAAGACGACGCCGAAGACAGGCTCCTGAACATGCTCGGATACGGCTTTCGCTCGATCGAGATCGTCTACAAGGAGGAGGAACTCAGGCTTTATCAGGTGGTTGCTGCGGACGATGCGCCACCGGAACCGGATGTTGATCGGGAGCGCCATTCGGCGGATGAGCCCGAGTCGTTCACATTTGGCGATGATGACGACGAGACCCAACCCGAGACCGATGACCGGACCGATGACAGCGACGTCGCCTGGGACTTGGACGATCTCCGCTTGACAAGTGGTTATCTGCCGAGCGGCGATCAACCGGTGGAAACCTACCTTGACGGCACTATGAGTGCTTCGCTGCGTTGGCAGCCGGCGGGCCCCTGGGAACTCAGGGCTGGCGCGCGGTTTGATGCGCAATCGCAATCGGCGCGGCCTGACGACGATGACGATGTCGCCACAACGTGGGGCGCGGCCGACTATACGGAGAACTGGGTTCGATATCGGGCCAATTGGGGACGGCTTACGGCGGGGACCCAGACCGTTTCGTGGGGGGCAATGGATTTTCTTCCCCCGGGGGATCGGCTCAGTGCGCAGGATCTGACCCGTGGGCCCCTGGAGTTCATCGATGACAGCCGGCGAGCGAGTCCGTCCCTGCGCCTCCAAACGTATGGTTCGATCTCGCTCGACCTGGTGCTGACTCCGGTCTTCCGGGCAGCCGAATTGCCGCGCCGGGAGACGCTCTGGCATCCCGTGGACCAACGACGCGGCCGCCTGTTGGGTGTGCCGGATGATCCACGAGTTCGCACTCTGGTCCAACAGGGTACTTTCGACCACGAACCCAGAAGCGCCGAGCGAGATTCTGTGGGAGGGATGCGATTAATCGAGTCAAGACGCTCCTATGATGTCGGCGTGACTGTCCAATCCGCCCGACGCAGTGCCCCGTATTACGCGCTCAGTGATCGCGCCCGGGAGGCTGCTCTGGAGGGGGATCTGGAAGGGGCTGTTCAGGCGGATGGAGACACATTTATTGCCAGACATCCGCGCGCGTTGATCATTGGCGGGGACTACACTCTGGACGCCGTCGGGGCGACCTGGCGCCTGGAAGGCGTATGGTCCAGTGACGAGCCGGCGACCCGCGAGGATGATCTTCGCTTCGTCACGCGATCGGGTCTGGATTGGGCTGCCGGTGTCGAGTTCTTTCCCGGCGATGGCGACCTGCGCACCTCGCTCCAGTTGACAGGCCAGCACCTGCTGGATGCAGGCGACGTGCTTGACCCGACGGAAACCTACCAACTGGGGGGCGAACTCGAGCAGCCTTGGGCACGCGAGCGTTGGCACACACGGCTCCGATTCAATGTCGGGCTGGATCGCACCGATGTCTATATCAATCCTGAATTGGCATGGACCATCAGCGATGCTCATGAGGTGACGGTGGCGGGCCATTACTTTCGAGGCACCGATGACACCCTCGGCGGCTATTTTGAAGATCATCGCATTGTCACGCTTGGCTGGCGGCTTAGCCTTTAATCATGATGTCCGGGAACTGCTGCGCCATATCGACGCTGCCTGTCCCTGTGTGGTGACAGGTTTCTTTAAAACGTTTCTTTGGGTAGATTGCTGATCGGTAGTCCTAGTGCGTGGCCCCGGAGCCAGGGGCTCCTGAGTTTCGTTGATCGTCGCTCTCCCACTGACACTGTCAAGGGTGCTTTCAGACGCTCATGCCAACCGGGCACAAGGCGTTTTGTTCTTATATCGGGGGTTCAAACGAATGGATAAGCTGCCTTCGCTTTACCGCGATGTGCTGTCTGCTGAGGTTGCGTGTGATCCGGCAACGCAGGAGGACGCGTTCCGTCTTCGCTACCAGGTTTATTGCCTGGAGAGGGGCTTCGAGGATGCTTCGGCGTTTCCAGAAGCGATGGAAACGGACCCGCATGACATCTACGCCAGGCATTTTGTCGTCAGGAGTCGAAATGCCGGTTTGACACTGGGGGCCTCCAGGTTGGTTCTTGATTCGCCTTCCGGCGTGGGGTTGCCCATTGAAATGCACGGCTCCATGAGCGTTGCCCGGCATATCGAGCGGGTACGCTCTAGGGAATCAACGAAACTGGCGGAGGTATCACGTCTCGCGGTGACGCGATGCTTACCGACGTTGATCGATCAGCGGTCTGTCGCCCCGGCACCGGTGCAGTTCTCCGAGTTGCGTGACCACTGCTGCGCGCTTGAGGGTCCGACCGTGCCGCGCCTGCCTGTTCGGTCGTACCACGTCTCCATGGGGCTTCTGGCTTTGCAGTTTCAGCAGAGTTGGAGCGATGGGGTGACACACTGGGTCGCACTGTTGGATCAAGGGCTTCTGCGCTTCCTCAAGCGGGTGGGGATCCATTGCCAGCCAATCGGTCCAGTGCTCGCCCATCGCGGCTCAAGGCAGCCCGTGATGGGTGTGGTAACTGATGTCTGGTCAGACGTTCGCAAGGAGGGTGTTGCGCTGGCGCGTCTCGTTGAGCAACTCGGTGAACAGGTTGCAACGGCGCAGGCAGGGATTGGTTCCGCCTTCGCAATGGGCGAACTGCGGAATGCATCCGAGCCAGGTTAGCGGGCCGCTGGGGATGTTGCTCCTAACGGCCGGGAACACCGTCCTGCCGTTAGGTCGCGGGTTGTTGATTGCCGGGCTTGTGGCCGCGTCCATGCGGCCGGCGGCCAGCTCTTTTCAGTCGATAATCGTCGATGCTTCTTCGGAGAGTTCGCTTACCAGTCCATTCTGATCGAAGACACGCACGGCGAAATAGTATCTTTCCCCGGACGTTAGCGAGTTGATGGTTGCCGAGTTGTTGATTAGATCCTCGACGACCTCGGTGTATTCCCCGCTTTCTTTGCCGTAGGCGACTTCGTAGTGGCTGACCTCGCTTGCGAGGAATGCCGAGCCGTCCTCGCGTGTCTCAGGCGTTTGCCAGGACAGGGTCACCTCGCCGCTGTTGTCGGTTCCTGAATCCTTATCCCCAGCGTCGTCGCCGTTGTCTGCGTCTGTATCGTCCTCCTTGTTACCGGAGTCATTGTCGGCGTCTGAATCCGAGCCTTCATCGGTGTCGGAGTCCGAGCCGTCATCGGCGTCTGAATCTGAACCGTTATCGGTGTCGGAATCCGAGCCGTCATCGGTGTTGGAATCTGAACCGTCACCGGTGTCGGAATCCCAACCGCCACCGGTGTCGGAATCCGAGCCGTCATCGGCGTCTGAATCTGAACCGTCATCGTTGTCGGAATCCGAGCCGTCATCGGTGCTGCCATTATCGGTTCCGGAATCGCTGTCTCCTTTGCCGTTTCCGGAATCATTGTCGGCATCTTCGTTTCCATTGTCGGCGTTTGTGTTGTCTTCCTCGTCACCTGAGTCACTGCCATTGTCAGGATCCGAACCATTGTTAGTGTTCCCACCATCCGTGCCTGTTTCATTGCTCCCGCCACCAGTGTTGCCATCATCATTCTCTTCGAGGCAACCAGCGAGCAGCAGAGACAAAGACAGTACAAGCACGGCGAAGAGGCGGCGAGCCCGCGTATCACGGCTGGTGATAATGGTGGTTTCGAGCACAAAGCACTCCTCGGCCGACGGCCGTTGCTGAAAATGAGTCGGAGGGCTTTGAGGCTAGAAGGTGGAGCCATGTGACGATGTGCTCGCCATCGCAAATGTCGTGTGACGAACTTCACAGCACCAGTGATTGGTGGGTCACCCGTAAAAAATGTACTTTCCGGCGAGCTAAAATGTTGCTAGGAGGAGACAGGAACAGCTCCATTTTGATCGTTTAATGGAGTGTTGATGTTGGCTGCTGGGCAGCGATTACTCGCTGAGGCGGACCCGATCCAGGAACAGCACTCGTGGTTCTTCAAGGTTTGAAGTGAAGATGGCGAACTCGACCAGATCATCCAGGGCTTGCTGGCGTTCCGCGGGGGCGTCGCGTACGTCGCTGACGCGGATAGATAGATCGTTCCACCCTGACTGCAGTAGAAAACGCCGATTGAAACGGTCCCGGTAGGCCCGGTCGCCATCGTAATGCGCATGGTCGCTGATGGAGACCGTCACGGGGAGGGGGGCAGGGTCGGGGATGTAGATGCTGAATTCCAGCGTTTCGTGTCGGGTCCAGTTGCCCAGGGATCGGCGCATGGTTGTCCCCGCATACCGCGAGGGCTTGAGTTCGACCCGCAGAGACTTTTCTCCAGCGCGTGCGACGGTGGAATCGGGCTTCCCTGAGGACCAGCGATGGTGTTCAAAGGCGGTGCTGAAATCCGATAGCACCGGGAACTGAATGCGTGCCACGCCACGATCCCACAGAGATATGACGGGGTATTGCATTTCGAGGAAAAGGACCACGGCAACGAGGGTTGTAAGGATGCGCCTGGGCACGCGAGCGGGGGCTGCGAGCGCGACAGTGATGGACGCACCGAGCACGTTCTGCCAGACGTCCCTGATGGCGGCGGAACGCCCGAAATAAGGCTGGATCAGCTCAATCATGCCGCCCAGCACAAGCGCGCCCACAAGCACGATGGCCGCACGCGCAGGGTACGAGTATCGCCGCACCGGTGGCAGTTGCAGCCCCACCCAGGCCAGGACGGCGAAGAAAAAGAGATGACCGAAGGCGTGCACCTCCGGCGCGAAAATCCGCCGGTACGGCCCGAGATCAATGAAGAACAGCGGGACGATGCCGGCGACGACAGCGATTGCGAGATAGTAGTAGAAG
>SKYZ01000211.1 GCA_007127625.1 Aquisalimonas sp.
AGAGCCAGAGCCAGAGCCAGAGCCAGAGCCAGAGCCAGAGCCAGAGCCAGAGCCGGAGCCGGAGCCGGAGCCGGAGCCGGAGCCGGAGCCGGAGCCGGAGCCGGAGCCGGAAGACGAGGCCCCGGAAGGACACGAGGAAGCCCAACTCGAGGACGACGAGACCGAGGCCGAGGCCGCGATCCAGGGCGACCCCGATGCCATCGCCTCCTACGGCGACGAACTGCGCGCGTATCTGGACCGGCGCAAGAACTACCCCCGCCAGGCGCAGATGCGGCGCCAGGAGGGCAAGGTGTTGGTGCGCTTCACCGTGGACCGCGACGGCGAGGTCCTGGACCACGAGATCCTGGAATCCTCCGGCTACAGCCTGCTTGACGATGAAGTCGAGGATCTGCTGCGTCGGGCCTCGCCGCTGCCCGCAGTGCCGGATGACCTGCCTGCGGACAGTTACGAGTTCGAGTTGCCGGTGCGGTTCAGCCGCTGAGCCCGCTGGCTACCGCAGGACCAGGAACAGCGCGCCCGTACCGCGCTGGATGTGCAGCAGCAACTCGTTGGCGCCGCGGGCACGATCCCGCAATTCCTCCAGGGTGCTGACGGACTGCCGGTTCACTGACAGGATGACGTCCTCTTCCCGCAGGCCGGCCCGCTGGGCGGGGCTGCCTGGTTCCACGTCGCGCACGACCACCCGCTGGACACTGTCGGTGCGCACCCGCTGCTGCACATCGCCGAATGTGGCTCCTTCCAGTCGCGGATGGACGCGACCCCCGTCCAGCACGGTCAGCGCCGGCTCCTCAATGGGCACGGCGATCTCCATCACGTCGCCGTCGCGCCGGACCCGCAGGGTGACGGTGTCGCCCACGCGCAGCAGGCCGATGGCGTTGCGCAGGTCGCTCACCTGGCGAACGGCACGGCCGTTGACCGACAGCACGATGTCACCGGTCTCGATGCCGGCAGTGTCCGCCGGTGAACCGCTCTCCACCCGGGTGATCACCACGCCGGAGCGCTCACGCAGGCCGAAGGCCTCCGCCAGGTCCGGAGTGAGATCCTGGGCGCTGACCCCGAGCTGACCGCGCTGCACCTCGCCATGCTCGATCAGCTGCTGCATCACCGAGCGCGCCATGTTGGTGGGGATGGCAAAGCCAATGCCCACATTGCCCCCGGCGGGGCTGAGGATGGCGGTATTGACCCCCACCAGCTCGCCCCGCAGGTTGACCAGTGCGCCGCCGGAGTTGCCCGGGTTGATGGACGCGTCGGTCTGGATGAAGTCCTGGTAGCTGGTCAGTCGCAGGCCGGAACGCCCGAGGGCGCTGACGATACCCGAGGTGACCGTCTGCCCCAGGCCGAAGGGGTTGCCGATGGCGACCACGAAATCCCCCACCCGCAGTTGATCCGAATCGGCCATGGGCAGCGCCTGCAGATCACCGGCTTCCACCTGGATCACCGCTACGTCGGTCTCGGAATCACTGCCCACCACCGTGGCGGCCAGCTCGCGTCCGTCAGCAAGGGTGACCGTGATGCGGTCGGCACGCCGGATGACGTGGTGGTTGGTGAGGATGTACCCCGCCTCGGCGTCCACGATGACGCCGGAGCCCAGGCTCTGGGTCTGGCGCTCCCGGGGCCGTTCCGGCAGGTCGAAGAAGCGGCGGAAGAACGGGTCCTGGAGCAGCGGGTTTTCCGCCAACAGGGCGCGTCCCGTGGTGGCGATGTTGACCACCGCCGGCGTGGTGCGCTCCAGCATGGGTGCCAGGGAGGGAAGTGGTTCACCCTCCACCTCGGCGGGGAGCTGTGCCGAGGCGAGGGTGGCGACACTCAGCAGTACAGCGGCGGTGGCCCGCCGCAGTGCCTTCATTGCTTGCTCCTGACGGCGATCCGCCGCCGCCGGGCATTCTCGGTCCGTGGCAGACGTACCACCAGCACGCCGTCGTGGTAGCTGGCCCGGGCCTGGCCGTCGTCCACCGGCGAGGGTAGCGGCACGTTGCGCTGGAATGCCCCGTAGGCGCGCTCCATGAGATGGAAGCGCCCGTTGTCGATCTGCCGGTTCACGCGTTTCTCACCGCGGATGATGAGCGTCTGCTCCTGCACGGACAGGTCGAAGTCATCCGCCTGCATGCCGGGGGCCTCCAGACGGACCTCCACCGCCTGGTCGTCCTCCAGCACTTCGGCAGCCATCAGCCCCCAGGAGGCGCCCCTGCGGGCGTGAGCCTCCTCGCGGGTCTGTACTTCACCCTCCCGGCGTAGCGGGTAGAAGCGGGTGAGCGCAGCACCCGCGCGTTCCCGCAGATCACGCCAGCCTTCAGTGACCTGATCCCAGGCCTGTTCCAGACCCTGCCGCAGTTCTTCGAATGTTTTCATGGCCTCACCTGTCTCAGACAGTCAGATTCTCGCGCGGATTCATGGGCATCTCCCGGCTCATGCGCTCATAGAGCTCCCGGGCGCCTTCGGTGTCCGCCTTCGGCGTCACGATGTTCAGCTCCACGTATTGATCCCCCGGTGACTTGCCGGGCAGGCCGCGCCCTTTGAGCCGCAGTTGCTGACCGTTCTGCGACCCGGGAGGGATCTTCATGTCGATCCATCCGCCCAGCGTCGGCACCTTCACCGTGGCGCCCAGTGCCGCTTCCCAGGGCGTGATGGGCAACTGCAGGTGAATGTTCCTGCCCCGCAGCTCGTACTGCCGGTGCGGGGCGATGTTCACCTCCAGGTACAGGTCACCCCGCGGGCCGCCGCCCATGCCGGGCGGACCCTGGCCAGCGAGCCGGATCTGTTTGCCCTGGGTGACTCCCGGCGGGATCTTGACCCGCACCTGGCGTGGTTCCACGGTGCCGTCCTCCCGGTGGGTCTGCAGGTTCAGGTTTCGGGTGGCGCCGTGGTAGGCGTCCTCCAGCGAGATCGTGATGGTGGCGTGCTGATCCTCGCCACGGGTACGGAACCCCTGGCTGTGCCCACCACGCGCACGTCGCCCGCCGCGGGCATGGAACCCGCCGGCGCGTGCCCCGCCGCCGAACGGATCGCCGCCGCCGAAGATGGACTCGAAGAAATCGCTGAACACCGAGTCCGCATCGGCGCCGCCGTGACTGGTGCGGTACTCCCACCCGGGCGGTGGCCGGAAGTCCTGACCCTGATGCCAGCTGTTGCCAAGCTGGTCATAGGTGGCCCGCTTCTCCGGGTCACCCAGCACCTCGTACGCTTCGCTGACCTCCTTGAACCGCGCTTCGGCATCCTTCTCCTTGCTCACATCCGGGTGATACTTGCGCGCAAGACGCCGGTACGCCTTCTTGATCTCGTCCTGGCCGGCGTTGCGGTCAACGCCCAGCGTCTTGTAGTAGTCCTTGTATTCCATACGCGCGTATCACCTCGCAGCCGTCGTGATGTGTCGGTTCACTCGTTCCCGGTGCATGACAGCCTACGCCGCGGGGAGTCTGCAGCGTAGGCTGCGTGGCGTTACCCCTGCACCGTGATTCGCCGCGGCTGCACCTTTTCCTGCTTGGGAATCACCACCTCCAGAACGCCGTCCCGGCTGGTGGCGGTGATATTCTCGGCATCCGCGGTGTCCGGCAGGGTGAAGCGGCGATGGAATGCGCCACGGATGCGCTCGACCCGGCGGTAGCCGTTGTCTTCGCGCACATCCTCGGCGCTGCGTTCACCCTTGATGGTCAGGATGCCGTTTTCCATCTGCACTTCGATATCGTCCGGCTTTACGCCGGGTACGTCCGCCTTGATCAGATAGCGATCCTGCTCTTCCTGGATGTCCACTGCCGGCACCCAGTCACTGGTGGCCATGGTGCTCGGGTCACCGAGCTGCTGGCCGCTGTTGGCGAACAGGGAGTTCATCTCGTTGCTGAGCTGGTTCAGTACGCTCCAGGGCTCATAGCGACGAATGTTCATGGTCAACCTCCTGATTTGTCTGTTGAAACACTTGCCTCTGCTCCCTTACATGTGGGCGCCCGGCCGGGTTTCAAGTGGTCGGTGGCAAATGCCGTCCGCCTTGATCCATGTGCCTGTTGCTGGTATAAAACGCGACTCTCCGCCCGCCGGGGCGGTGTGCCGAATTCAGGAGGCGGAATCCCAATGTCCAAGGTGTGTCAGGTAACGGGCAAGCGCCCTGCGGTGGGAAACAATGTTTCCCACGCGAACAACAAGACGCGGCGTCGGTTCATGCCGAACCTGCAGTATCATCGTATCTGGGTGGAGAGTGAGCAGCGCTTCGTGCGTCTGCGCGTCTCCAACAAGGGGC
>SKYZ01000059.1 GCA_007127625.1 Aquisalimonas sp.
CCGGGAGCCCCATGCGCAGATTCGTGCTCGACACCAGTGTGTTCACCAACCCCCATGTGGCCAGCCAGTTCGGCGAGACCCACGTCGAGACCCTGCGCACCTTTCTGGGCATTGCGCGGCGCTGCCCGGCGGAGTTCTACATGCCGCTGTCGGTGTACGAGGAATTCCGCACCATGCGGGATCTGGAGCCGGACCTTGCAGGCGATCTCGAGACGGAAATCTGGGTACGCTCGCCCCGGCGTTTCACCCTGACCATTCCCAGCGAGGTGCTGTACGAATTCATCGACGAGGTGCGCGGGCGCATCGATCGCGGCCTGCGCATCGCCGAGGAACACACCAAGCGTGCCGGCGCCTCGGCGGACATGCCGCCGGAACTGATCACGCACCTGCGCGAGCGCTTCCGCGAAGCCATGCGCAAGGGCCTGGTGGATTCCCGTGAGGACGTGGACGCCGTGCTCCTGGCCATGGAACTGGACGCCGAGCTGGCCAGCGCCGACGAAGGCATGCGCAAGCTCGGCAACCGCATGGGGGTCAAACTGGTGACCGCCAACTATTTGCGGCGGGTGATGGAGAATCTCGCCGGCGATCACGGCTAGTGTCCCGCCCTGCCCCGGGGCGCTGGCACCTGTTCAGTCGTACTGCGATGCCCCCGCCAGGGTATTGGCCAGGGTCCCGGTCATGCGCTCCAGCACCCGTTCGAACTCCAGCAGCCAGTAGCCGTCTTTTTCCTGCAGGGGCATGGCCTCGTCGATCAGCACCCGCTGACCGCCGGTGGCCTTGATGTGCTGCATGAACATCTCGGCATGACGACGCTCGCGGAAGCGGCAGCGAAACCGGCGCCCCACGCGACCGACACCACGGCTCCGGGCCACCGCGCGGGTGACACCGTCGATGAAGGCACGTCCCAGACTGCGCTCCAACTCCGCATCGCCGGCCTGACCGTGCTCGGCCACGAACAGGCCCAGTCGCAGCAGCCGGTTGGTGAAATACTCCGGTGGCAGGTCCAGCAACTGGTCGCTACAGATTTCGATGTCGGCGACGCTGGAGCGGCCGGTGACATACTTGGCCCGTCCGCCGTCCGACTCGCCCTTGAACACCAGGCCCTCACTGCCCTCGGCGTCCAGTTGCAGGATCAGCTCCTCCAGGGCCTCGATATCGTCGGGCCGGAAGCGCCCGAAAATCCGGGTGGACGGCAACCCGTAGCGCTCCAGCAGCGCCATCTTCTCCGCCTGGGGCAGAAAGCCGTCCTCGCCCTTGCGCATCATGTCGAAGACGAAGAGCTGCACGTCCTCGGTGACCTGAGGCGGATGGCCCTCCAGGTAGGGATTGTCGGGGCCGGCGATCTCCACGCACAGGATGAGCTCGGGATGGTCGTCCAGGACGCTGGTGTCCAGCAGATCCGGCAGGCGGTCGGTACTGAAGGCGCAGATGAAACCACCACGACTGAACGCCACCGTGCGCTCGCCATCGCGGACAATGCGCACATTGAAGCCGTCCATCTTCTCCTCGGCCCAGAACGGCCCCTGGTAGTGACGCTGCAGCCCCGCTGCCAGGGACTGCACGCGGCCGATGGAGGGATAGCCGGGGATGACGCTGCCGTCGGACAGCACGGCAGTGCCACGGCGGAACCCGCCTACGGTCTCGACAAGGCGGGCGTATTCGATGCCGTCGAAGCGGCCCGCAACGGCCTTGCCGCGTTCCAGGGCGTTATTGAGAGTCTGTTGATCCATCACTGCAGGATAACGGCTCAGGGCGCTGCACGGCAGAGGGAAGCGGCTGACGCCGGCGGTGAACCCGTTCGCCTTTGATCTGCATCAAGCCAACGCCTTGGGCGCGTAACGCGTCAGCACCTCCCTGCACCGGCGCAGTCAGCTGTCAGTGCGTGAGATCTTCGAGAAGCCGTATGCGGCCGAGAAAAGGCAGATGCGCCGCGGCACGATGCAGGGCCTCCACCGTCGGCATCGACCTGGCGTCGGCGACAACCGACCGTGCCAGGATCACGTCCACATGCAGTTGCCCGCCGCTGTAATGAAGCACCAGTTCCGCCTCGGCGATGCCGGGCAGCAGCTCCGCCCAGGCCTCGCGCAGGGAGGCTTCCGCCTCGGGTCGCAGGGGAAGCTCGGCGCTGCGCTGCTGCGCCTCCGGGCTCTCGTGGTCCACGTGCACGAAGACGTCCACCACGTGGTCGAGCTGCCCGCGCACACGCTCCAGTACGGCGTCACCGATGCGGTGGCCCTCCGAGATGGAGATATCCGGGGGCACCCGCACCCGCACATCCACCAGCGTCTCGTTACCCATCTGTCGGGTCCGCAGATCATCGTGGCGCTGGACCCCGTCCACTTCGTCGATCAGCTCGCCGATGGAGCGCACTTCCTCGGGATCGAGCCCGGTGTCCACCAGTTCCTGCGCGGATCGCCACGCCAACCGCCACCCGACGGCGCCGATCATCAGTGCGACCACCAGTGCTGCCACGGCATCCAACCAGGGCAACCCGGCCATGGCACCGAGGACGCCACCGATGACCACCACCGATGACAGCGCATCCGAGCGATGGTGCCAGGCGTTGGCGCGCAGCAGCTCTGAACAGCAGTCATCCGCCACCCGTCGGGTGTAGTGATACACCGCTTCCTTGAACACCACTGAGAGCACGGCCGCCGATAGCGCAAGCCACCCGGGATTTCCCAGCAGTTCCGGGCGCAGCAGGCGGACGATGGCGTCGTAGGCGAACCCGCCGGCAACCAGCAGGAGCAGCGCACCGACACCAACGGTGGCGGCCGTCTCGAAACGGCCGTGTCCGTAAGGGTGATTGTGGTCCGGATCCAGGGAGGCCATGCGTGCCGCCCAGACCACCAGGGCATCACTGACCAGGTCCGACAGGGAGTGGAAACCGTCGACAATCAGGGCCTGGGACTGGCCCACCACGCCCGCGGCAATCTTGCCCGCGGCCAGCAGCACGTTGACCAGGGCACCGACAATGGTGACATGGCGCTTGGCTGCATAGACCTCGTGGCGATCACCCGTGGCCGGGCCGGTTGCATTCATGGATCCGGATCCTGTTGCCCTCTGGCGTACGGCATTCTACCCACCTTGCCGACGCGACTCACGACGCCGGTCACTTGCCTTACCGGTGACACCGCCGGGGCGTCAGTCCTCGTCCTCCGGCAGGGCGAACCCGTACTCCTCCAGGATGGCCCGGGCTGCATCACCCTGGAGATACTGATAGAAGCGCTGCGCCGTCTCGCCGGCTCCGTCCACCAGGGCCATGCGCTGGCGCAGGGGTGCGTGCTGGTCCCGGGGAATCAACGCATATTCACTGCGTTCGGCGATCCGCTGCGCCCTGGCAAGAGAATAGGCGACAATACCCCCCTGGGTTTCGCCGGACAGCGACAGGCGCGCCGCCTGGGAGACATTCTCCCCGAACACCAGCCGGGGCTGGATGGCGTCCCACAGGTCGGCGGCCTGCAAGGCCTCCCTGGCCGCGACGCCGTAGGGAGCGTGCTCCGGGTTGGCAATGGCGAAACGGCGGATATCGCCGGTCTCGAGCCGCTCCCGGAGCGGTGTCAGCGACTCACTGACGATCTGCGCAGGATCGCCCTTGGGGGCCATCACCACGATCCGGCCGATGGCGTAGAGGACGCCGGCGTCCACCAGATGGCCTTCTCTCTCCAGGGCCAGCACGTAGTCCTCGTCCGCCGACAGGTACAGCTCGAAGGGGGCCCCTTGAGCGATCTGCCGCCGGAAATTGCCACTGGAGCCGAAGTTCAGCCGTACGGACCTCCCCGTGCCCGCTTCAAACTGCTCGGCGACCTCCTCGAGGGCAAACTGCAGATCCGACGCCGCGGCAACGATGGGGCGATCGGCATGGGCGACGCCCCCGGCAGCCAACGCTAACAGGAACAGAACCACGACCATGAGACTGCTGTCACTGCGCTTCATCAATCACTCCAGCACGGCGTCGGACGACACCAACAGACGGGCTACTCCCAGACCCGGAAGACAAGCCCCGCGTTGGCCTCAAGGCGGTGGAGGAGATGATCCCCGAAAATCGTCGACGGCGTCCAGAAGCCGCCGGGGACTGCCTCGCGATCCACATCCATCACCAGACAGGCCGCAGCCTGTCCGAGCATCTTGCCGGTGGAGCCGTATCCCGGATCGCGGTCCCCGGTCACCTGCACCCGCAACTCCCGGCCGTCGGGGGTGCGACCGAGAAAGCGCAGATCGTAGA
>SKYZ01000362.1 GCA_007127625.1 Aquisalimonas sp.
CGAACTGGGTGTCACGACGGGCTCCGCGACCGACGTTGCCCGGGTTGATGCGGTACTTGGCCAGGGCCTCCGCGCATGCCGGATGCTGCTCCAGCAGCTTGTGACCATTGAAATGGAAGTCCCCCACCAGGGGCACGTCAATGCCCATGGTCTCGAGGCGCTCACGGATATGCGGCACGGCGGCAGCGGCAGCCTCGTTGTTCACCGGCACCCGCACGATTTCGGAGCCGGCGCGGGCGAGATCCGCGATCTGGATGGCAGTGCCCACTTCGTCGGCCGTGTCGGTGTTGGTCATGGACTGCACCACCACCGGCGCATCACCGCCGACGGTGACGTTGCCGATGGTGACCGGCACTGTGTGGCGGCGCGAAGGAATCTGGTCAGTTTGCATGTTTCAGGCGTCGTCCGGTTTCGCGTGTGCGAGGCCCGCCCGGTGATTGGCGGACATGGGCGCCCCCGACTGTGATAGGGTGCCGGCAGCCGCCCGCAGATGGGCCCCATGCGTTGCCCGCAGCGTAGCCGGTGCGGCCCGCAAGTGGAATCAGGCGCATGATACAGCACAAGCAGAGGTTTGCCATGGACAGGACGAGCACTGGCCGGCACGCGGGAGGAGTGTTGCTCCTGGCGACGCTCCTGATGGCCGGCTGCACGACATCACCGGAGCAGGACGACCGTCGGCGTGTGCTTGAGCTCAACCAGCAGGCCCTGGAGGCCGAGGCGGCCGGCGATGATGCCGCCGCCCGGCAGGCCTACGAGGAGCTGGTCGAGCTGGATGCGGAACGCCCGCGCGCGTGGTTCCAGCTGGGTAATCTGGCCGCCGCTGACGGGGAGCTGGAGAAGGCCCGCGAGGCATTCACCCAGGCACTCGCCCACGACCCGGACTACCACCGCGCCCGGTTCAATCTGGGCCTGGTGCACATGCGCCGCGGCGCGGAACTGCTCAACGAGGCCAGGGATGAAATCCCGGAAAGCGCCAGCACCCGGGCCACGGACGTCTACCTGAGCTGTCTGCTGGCCCAGGTGGTGCGCAACCCGGATATCGAGATCCCCTGCCCGGACCTGCCTTGACCCGCACTGCGAGCAGGGTCAGCCGTGCTGGTCCGCCACGGGCCGAGCCGACGGTTCGGGCACCAGCCCCCCGCGAATGAACGCCAGTGCCGCTTCCATGACGTCATCCGGCGGCATGGTGCCTTCCCACACCGGATACCGCAGCCCCAGGAACGACGCCATTCCCATGAGCGCCCAGGCCTGGCCGTATGCGGAACCCGGGCGGATCTGACCTTCCTTCTGCGCCTTCTCCAGCCGCACGGTGTAGACCCGGGCCATCTGTTCGTAGTACTCACGGTAGATGGATTCGTCGATGAACTGTGATTCCAGCACCACGCGGTACAGATTCTTGTCTTCCATGGCGAAGCGCAGGAACGCTTCCAGGCCGACACGCTCGATTTCCACGCGATCGGTGATGCCGTGGGTGGCGCGGGTCAGGGTGTGGCGCAGCTTCCGGTTCATGAACCGTACCAGCTCGCGGAGGATCTCTTCCTTGGAGTCGTAGTAAATGTAGAACGTCCCCTGGGCGACACCGGCGCGCCGGGTGATGCTGCTAACCGACGCCGAATGAAATCCCTTTTCGCCGAACTCCGATTCGGCGGCCGCCAGCAGTTTCTGGCGGGTCTGTTCGCCCCGCGCCGTGACGGGCTTGCGTGTTGTCCGTGCCAATGCAGCGTCCCCTGGAATCGTTCAGCGTTTCCCTAGCAGCCTGCTAGAACTCCGGAACGGTATGGAAGCCCGTTACCGCTGTCAAATGGGCGCCATACGCGCCATTCATCCGTTCAGGGTAAACGGGCTTGATACATGACTCAATGATCACCTCCACCGCAGTGCGTTCCCCGCGAGCGGCGGGGGTCGCCTGTGGTAACGTGACCGCCGTGGCCTGACAGCGAGGAGTTCAGAGTGAGCGCGATGCAGGATCTGCTGTCCCTGATGGCAACCCTCCGTGATCCGGACAAGGGGTGCCCCTGGGACGTGGCGCAGGATTTCCACTCCATTGCCCCCTACACCATTGAAGAAGCCTACGAAGTTGCAGATGCGATTCAGCGGGAGGACATGACCGACCTCCGCGATGAACTCGGGGACCTGCTGTTCCAGGTGGTCTTCCATGCGCAGATGGCCAGGGAGGAGGGCGCTTTCGACTTCGACGACGTCGCCCGCGGCATTCACGACAAGATGGTGCGACGCCATCCGCACGTGTTCGGCGACCAGGCCGGTGAGCAGGCGGCAGCCCCATCCTGGGAAGCGCTCAAGGCCGAGGAACGGCGTCACCGCGACGACAATGACCGTTCGGCCGTGGCCTACGTGCCGGCCACGCTGCCCGGCCTGACCCGGGCCGCCAAACTGACCCGGCGGGCGGCCCGCGTGGGTTTCGACTGGCCTTCGGTGGACGGCGTGATCGCGAAGGTTCACGAGGAGCTCGCTGAACTCGAGGAGGCCCGTCAGGCGGGCAACATCCGTGACCAGGAAGAGGAGTTCGGGGATCTGCTGTTCGCCTGTGCCAATCTCGGCCGGCACCTGGGCATCGACCCCGAGCGCGCCCTGCGCGGTGCGAACACCAAGTTCGAGCGCCGATTCCGAGACATGGAGCAGGCCATGACGGCGGCAGAGGCGGATTTCTCCGGAGCCGACATGGCAACCAAGGAGGCGGCCTGGGAACAGGCCAAGCGCCGGGAACGGGGAGACGATGCATGAGCGGACACGAGCGGTGCGATCAAGGACTCTCCCGCATGCCCCTGGGATGCGGCGTCGCTTTGCGGATGTTACTCCCGGTGATGGTATTGGCCATGGCCTTGACGTGGTTCCCCGGGCAGGCGTATGCCGGCGAGTCCGCGGAAAGTCACTGGTACGTCGGTGCCGGGGCCCGGGTGATGAAACTCGAGGGATTTCAGGAGGGCTACGGCGGGTCGTTGCTGCTTGGCTGGAAATTGCCGTACCGCCACGCGGAGGCGGCACGCTCCAGCATCGCCCTGGAATTCGATCTCACGGCGACCACGGACCCGTTGTCGCGTCGCAGTGATGGCGGGCGTGCCGAAGCCGATCTGCGCCAGGGGGGCGCCTATCTGGCACTGAACACCTTCGTTACCGAGCGGGTGTTCCACCGGGTGCGCCTGGGTGGGGTGGTTCGGCATCTGCACAATGACGTGCGCAGCCGGACCCAGGGCCGCCTGGTATTCGGATTCGGGCTCGGTCTGCGCCTCACGGAGAGGCTGGACGTGTTGGCGGATGCGCAGACCCAGTACTGGAGCTTTCCGGACGATCTGTTGCACGAGGGCGGCGTCACCGCCCGCTGGCATTTCTAGTGTCCCGTCCCGGAAGTACGTACGATTAATGACGCTGGGGCCCCCCGGCGGAGCGCATTAATCACACGTACTTCCGGGACGGGACACTAGTCTTCGACCGGTTTCACGCGAATCAGCAACCCCAGGCGCGGGTGATCCAGGTAGTGAAGCTCGTCGCTGCGCATGCGCCGGCGCTCCCGCATGACCACCACCGGTTCCGGATCCTCCAGCGCGGCACTGGCAAGGGCTGCCTGTGGCTCGGGTTGATCCGTGCCGGGCTCCAGCCAGCGAAAGTCGGTCTCAACGTGCAGGAACCGCTCCCGGGCCACCCTGATCCCTCCGGACAGGCCCTCCGGTGGCCGCGGTGCGAGCTCGAGGGTGCCGGCCAGGCCATCGTCCATGCCCTCGGCCAGTTCCGGCGCGCCGTCTTCCTCGGCCGGATCCGGTGCCGGACTGCGCCCCGGCGGGATGGCGACGGCTGGTGCCCGGCCCCTTTCGAGCCCGGGCTGCACCCAGGCGATGTGTTCCAGAACCGTGTACCCGCTGGCGTCATCCAGCCTGCGCGCCGCCGTTCGCAGCTCCAGCTCGGCTCCGTCGAGATGCCGGAAAGCCGTCTCGCCGGGGCTGGCGTCCTCGCGCAGCTCGGCGTACTCCTGGAAAGCCACCGGATCCGGTCTCACGGGCCAGCGTTCAGGGCTGTCGGGGTCGTCCCCCTCCTGGGTGAAGATGATGATTTCCACCCGGTAGAGATCGGTGTCCGCACTCACCGCTGCCGGTGTGAGCAGCGCTGACAGGGCCAGGGTCAGGGCGGCGGTGCCGATGTGTCCCCGTTGCAGGTTGCGATGCATGGAAAGGCTCCGGTATTCCCGATGTGCTCTAGTGTGCCCGTTGCGCC
>SKYZ01000271.1 GCA_007127625.1 Aquisalimonas sp.
ATGTGCCGCGCCGCACCGGGGCGGCGGTCCGCGCGGGCAGTTCGGCGACGGGCAGGCGCAGCCCCATGGGCGAGGCCCCGGGCGCCAGGGTCAGCGTCCCGCCGGGCAATGGCCACGGGCCGGACTGCCAGGTTCCGGTGTCATTGTCCCACTGCAGCGGCAGGGCATAGCCCACGGGGGTGTCCAGGCCGCGGGCCAGCACCAGGCTCAGATCGTCACGGTAGGCCGGCGCCCAGTCCAGGGCGATGGCGTCCACATCCGGCGGGCCGCTGGCCTCCCGCCAGAGGGAGTAGAGCCAGTCCTCGTAACCGGTGAGCACGTGGTCTGGATCCGTGCCGAGGCGGATCGCCAGCTGCCGGGCGAAAGTCCGGGCGTCGGCGGGGGTGTGGCCCGGCGCGTCGCGCTCGTCCGCCAGCAGAGACTGGTCCTGCCACAGGGGTGTGCCGTCGGTGCGCCAGAAACAGCCCAGGGCCCAGCGCGGCAGGGGTTCCCCGGGATACCACTTGCCCTGTCCGTGATGCAGGAGTCCGCCCGGGGCGAACCGGTCCCGGAGGCGGTGCAGCAGGGCTTCCGCCCGCTCCCGCTTGTGCCGGCCGAGGGGTTCGGTATTCCACTGCGCGGACTCCATGTCGTCGACGGACACGAAAGTGGGTTCACCGCCCATGGTCAGGCGCACGTCCATGGCGTCCAGCTCGGCGTCGATGCGCCGGCCCAGGACCTGCACGGCGGCCCACTGGGTGTCATCGTAGGGCGCGGTGACGCGGGGATCCTCGTGGGCCCGGATGACCCGATTGGCAAACTCGAACTCCACCTCGCAGGGGTCGGTGAACCCGGTGACGGGGGCGGCACTCACCGGCTCCGGAGTGCACGCCAGGGGAATGTGCCCCTCGCCGGCGAACAGCCCCGAGGTGGGGTCCAGGCCGATCCAGCCGGCACCGGGGACGTACACCTCTGTCCAGGCGTGCAGGTCGGTGAAATCCTCCTCGGTGCCGGACGGGCCGTCCAGGGCCGTCTGGTCGGCGCGTAACTGAACCAGATAGCCGGAGGCAAAGCGCGCCGCCAGGCCCAGATGCCGAAGGATCTGCACCAACAGCCAGCCCGTGTCGCGGCAGGAGCCGATCCCCCGCTCCAGGGTCTGTTCACAGCTCTGGATGCCCGGCTCCATGCGCACGGTGTAGCCAATGTCCCGCTGCAGACGCTGGTTGATGGCCACAAGGAAGTGGACGATGGGCCGCGGGGTGCGGTCCACCGTCGCCAGCCACTGCCGCAGCAGCGGACCGGTTTCACTGGTCTCGACGTAGGGCTGAAGCTCTTCCCGCAGCAGCGTGTCGTAACGGAACGGGAACGTCTCCGCATACTGCTCGACGAAGAAGTCGAACGGATTGAAGACGCTGAGTTCGGCGGTCAGATGAACGGTAATGGCCAGCGAGCGTACCGGTTCCGGAAACCGCACCCGGGCGAGCCAGTTCCCGAACGGGTCCTGCTGCCACTGCAGATGGTGGTTCTCCGGCTGGATCGCCAGGCGGTACTGGTGCACAGGCGTCCGCGTGTGCGGTGCCGGCGCCAGGCGGATCAGGTGCGGCGACAGGCGCACGTCCCGGTCAAAGTGGTACCCCGTGTGGTGCTCGATACCGACATGGATGGCCATGGTGGGGCTGTCCCCGACGCAGTCAGGTGGTGGGCACCGTGTCCGGCGTCATCCGGAACCACACGTCGGCCACCTGCTCGTGGATGTCACCGATTCCCTCCTGCAGGGTGTCGATGTACGCGTGGAGTTCTTCGAGGCCCATCTCCCGGGGCGTGACTTCCTGGATCCTGCGCTGCAGGCGGCCGATCCGGAGCAGCGGTGCGTCATTGCGCGGCAGCGCCTTGAGGCAGCCTTCGGCGACGGCGATGTTATACGCGAATGCCCGCGGGAAGTAGTAGTCCTGCAGCAGGAAGCGCACCGCGTCCGGCCCCACCACCCGCGGGTGGATGCGCTGCCGGTACATCTGCAGTGCCGACAGCGAGCGCAGTACGTTGACCCAGAAAATGTTGTCGTACTCGCTGGGCTCCTCTTCGCGGGGCATGAGGATGGTCACCGCACTGTCGACGATGCGGGTGGTCATGTCGGCGCGCTCCAGACTCTGCCCCAGGCGCACGAAATCATAGGCCGAGTCGTGACTCATGGTCCCGTCCAGCAGCCCGCTGAGGTGCTGGCAGCGGAAGATGACGGTGTGCAGGAAATCGAAGCGGTGCCGACGCGCCAGCGACTTCTGTGCGTTCTCCTTCACGTACAAGTACAGCCGGTTCATGCCCTCCCACGCCTCGGTGGGCAGCAATTCCCGCGTGGTCCGGGCGTTCTCCCGGGCGGCGCGTACCGATGTGAGCACGGAGCCTGGATTGAACGTGTCCGCAAGCAGGAACTTGACCACGTTGCGTTCGTCGTAGTTCTTGTAGTGTCCGTCGAACGCCGCGTTGGCGCCGGTAATGTCTGCCAGGCTGTGCCAGCTGGGGCTGATGTCCCGCGGCAGATCCATGACCTCGTTGGAGTATGCGTTGACCAGTCTCGCGGCGCTCTCCGCTCGCTCCAGATAACGCCCCATCCAGTAGACCCGTTCCGCGACCCGCGAGAGCATCAGCGCCCCTCCTGTGTATCGACGATCCAGGTATCCTTGCTGCCCCCGCCCTGGGAGGAGTTCACCACGGTGGAGCCCTTGCGCAGGGCCACCCGCGTCAGCCCGCCCGGGGTGACGTACATGTCGTCGCCCTGGAGGACGAAGGGCCGCAGGTCCACGTGCCTCGGTTCCACGCTGCCGTCGGTGACCGTGGGAACCGTGGACAGGCGGATCAGCGGTTGTCCGATGTAGTTGCGCGGGTTCTTGCGGATCTGCCGGGCGAAGGCGGTCCGGTCCTTCTTGGTGGACGTGGGGCCGATGAGCATGCCGTAGCCGCCGGATTCGTTGGCGGGCTTCACCACCAGTTCATCCAGGTGGTCGATCACGTAGTCGCGCTCGTCCTCCAGGTAGCAGCGGTAGGTGGGCACGTTGGGGATGATCGGTTCCTCACCCAGGTAGTAGCGGATGAAGTCCGGCACGAAGGCGTACACGACCTTGTCGTCAGCGACACCGGCGCCCGGAGCGTTGGCCAGGCCGACGTTGCCCTTGCGCCAGGCACGCATGAGGCCGGGCACGCCCAGCGCGGAGTCCTTGCGGAAGGCCTCCGGGTCCAGGAACAGGTCGTCGATGCGCCGGTAGATCACGTCCACGCGTTTGGGGCCGTCGATGGTGCGCATGTACACGCAGTCATCGGCGGCGACCATGAGATCCGAGCCTTCTACCAGCTCCGCACCCATGTGCTGTGCCAGGAAAGAGTGCTCGAAATAGGCGGAGTTGTATATGCCGGGCGTGAGGACCACCACCTCGGGATAGTCCATGGGCCGCGGCGACAGGGCCGCGAGCATGTCGAACAGTCGGGTGGGATAGTTGCCCACGGGTTCGATACTGGTGCTCTCGAACAGCTCGCCAAAGACGCGCTTGGTCAGCACCCGGTTCTCCATCATGTACGACACGCCGGAGGGCACCCGCAGGTTGTCCTCCAGCACCATGAAGTCGCCCTTGTGATCGCGGATGAGATCGGAACCACAGATGTGCGCCCATACCCCCTGGGGCGGTGTCACGCCAACGCATTCCGGGCGGAAATTCACCGAGTTGTCCAGCAGCTCCCGGGGGAACACGCCGTCTTTGATGACGGCCTGTTCGCCGTAGATGTCGGCAATGAACATGTTCAGCACCCGCACGCGCTGGCGGAGGCCGGCATCCACCTCCCGCCAGGTGGCGGCATCGATGATCCGCGGGATGATGTCGTAGGGCCAGGAGCGATCAATGTTCTCGCCCTCGGAGTACACCGTGAAGGTGATCCCCATCTCCAGTATGGCCAGCTCCGCCGCCTTCTGCCGTTCCCGGATCTCGTCGGTGGACAGGGAGTCCAGGTAGGTCATGAGTTCGCGGGCAGGTTTGCGGATCTTGCCACTGGAGTCGATCAATTCATCGTAGAAGTTCTTGTTCTTGTATGCCTGCCAGTCAACGGCCATGCGCGGGCTCCACCCTCTGGTGCGGGAACTCGCTTGAGCGTACCGGAGGGTGAGGGGTGCGCCAACAGCCAATCGCGGGGGTCTGCCTGCCCAGGGTGAAAACAACGCGGAGTTGCACCGTGGTGATGCAGCATCTGGGCGTATGCCCTGC
>SKYZ01000065.1 GCA_007127625.1 Aquisalimonas sp.
ACGGCACGGTGATCCCTTGTTTGCCCGTGCCGGCAGAAGTACTATGCGGAGTCCAGTTTTGCGGGGGATATGACGATGTTCCGTGGCAGCATGGTCGCGATGGTGACACCCATGCACGAGGACGGCTCGGTGGACGAGGCGTCCCTGCAGCGGCTGGTGGATTTCCACGTCGACAACGGCACCGATGCCATCGTCGCGGTGGGAACCACCGGTGAAGCAGCAACGCTCGATTACGAAGAGCACTGCTATCTCATGCGACGGACCGTGCAGATGGCCCGTGAACGGATCGCCGTGATCGGTGGCAGCGGCGCCAACTCCACCTGGGAGGCAATCAAGCTCACGCGCTGTGCCATGGAGGCCGGCTGCGATGCGGCGTTGCTGATCACGCCGTATTACAACAAGCCCACTCAGGAAGGGCTGTACCGGCACTTCAGCGCCGTGGCCGAGGCCGTGCCGATCCCTCAGATTCTCTATAACGTGCCCGGGCGTACCGCCTGCGACATGCTTCCGGAAACGGTGGAGCGCCTCGCCGACATCCCCAACATCGTTGCGGTGAAGGAGGCCCACGGTACCATCCAGCGCCCGCGGGAGATCCTTGAACGTTGTGGCGACCGGCTCGACGTGTACAGCGGCGATGATGGCAATGCCCGGGAGATCATCCTTGCCGGCGGCAAGGGCTGCATCTCCGTGAGCGCCAACGTTGCCCCGCGGCTCATGCACGACATGTGCATCGCGGCGATCGAGGGCGACCTGGAGAAGGCCGAGGAGCTGGATGCACGGCTGGCCGCCCTGCACAAGGCCCTGTTCGTCGAGACCAGTCCGATTCCGGTGAAGTGGGCGGTCAGCGAGATGGGCCTCATGGGCCCCACCCTGCGGCTGCCGCTGACGCCGTTGTCCGATGCTCACCACGAGACGGTCCGCCAGGCCATGAAGCTCGCGGGAGTCCAGTAATCCATGCTTGAGCCGGCTGGTCTGAAGCGCGTTGCACCCCGTGCCCTGGTAATGGTCCTTGCTGTGCTGGTTGCCGCCTGTGGCGGTCGTGGGGCGGAAGAGCCCGAACGCGGCGAGCGTCTGACGGTGCCGCCGGATCTGTCCGCCGAACGCATCGGCCAGATCCCCGAGCAGCGCGGGAGCCGGGGGGCTGCCTCCCTGAGTGGCGAGGAACGGCGTGAACGCGAACGTGCCGAGCGCGGCACCGCGCCGGAGCCGCTGGGCATGCGGATGCGCGGGCAGGGTGCCGAGCGCTGGCTCCAGGTCCAGGCGGAGCCGGATCGCGTGTGGCAGGGACTCGAGGCGTGGCTCGAGGCCGAGGGTGTCCCTGTGGCGCGCACCGATCGTGACAAGGGCATTATCGAGACCAACTGGCTGCCGCGCCCGCTCGGGCCCGCGGGAGGCGCGCTGCTGGCCCTGGAGCGGGAGCCGGAGATGGCACCCATGGCGGAGCAGTACCTGCTTCGCGTGGAGCCCACCGATGACCCGCAGCGGACCGAGGTCTTTGTCAGTCATCGGCGCGTGGTTGCCAGCGGTGACGACGGCTGGGCGCCGCGGCCGGCGGACCGCGGCCTGGAAGCGGAGCTGCTGCGGGGGTTCATGCTGCACCTGGGCGCGGAGGAAAGCTTCGCGGCCCAGCAGATCGCCCAGCGTGAGCGGCGACTCGCGCAGCTGGATACCACCGAGGATGGCGAACCGCGGCTGCTGGTGAACGAAGGTTACCTGCAGACCTGGCAGCGGGTCGGCCTGGCAGTGGACCGGGCGGCATTCACCGTCGAGGATCGCAACCGCGCCCAGGGACGTTTCCTGGTCCGCTACGATCCCACCGCGGATGACGACACCGAGGGCCCGGGATTCTTCGGGCGTCTGGCCTTCTGGCGCGAGCGCGAGCCGGAACTCGAGCCCGGCAATTACGCCATCGTTATCGGTTCGGCTGATGACGGGACGGCGGTCACCGTGCGGGACGAGGACGACGAGCGTGTGCCCGACCGCCTGGCGGAGCGCCTGCTGACCCTCATCGACGATCAGTTGCGCTGATTCGCGGACACAAGTGCTGTCGGTGGATCGGCGCTGTCGGGCCGCCCGGGCCGTCCCGGAGCGGCCGGACGTCATTGCCCACGGCTGAAAAGCGAACACCATGCTGCGTCTCAAAGGACACCCCGCCCTCTCCTCGTTCCGCCACGACAAGCTGCTGCAACGCATTCGCGATGCCGTCCCCGCGGTCACCGCAGTGTCCGCGCACCACATCTACTTCGTGCAGGTCCACCAGGAACCCGACCCCGACGACCTGGCAATCCTGAAGGAGCTGCTGCTGGACGGCGCCGAGCCGGAGGCGGACGAGACCGGCGAGGCGGTGCTGGTGGTCCCCCGCCCCGGCACGATCTCGCCGTGGTCCACCAAGGCCACCGACATCGCGCACAACTGCGGTCTCCGCCAGGTGCGCCGGATCGAGCGCGGCGTGGTCTATCGCATCCGTTGCGGTGAGGGCTCCCTGGGGGCGGCGGCACGGGAGGCCATCAAGCCGCTGCTGCACGACCGCATGACCGAGACCGTGCTCGACGGCGACGACGCCGGTACTTCCCTGTTCCAGGAACAGTCGCCGCGCCCGCTGCGCCACGTGGATCTGCTGGAAGGCGCGCGCGAGGCCCTGGTGGTGGCCAACGACGCCATGGGGTTCGCCCTGGCCGACGACGAGATCGACTACCTGGTGGCGCGCTACCGTGAGCTCGGGCGCAATCCCACCGACGTGGAACTGATGATGTTCGCCCAGGCGAACTCCGAGCACTGCCGCCACAAGATCTTCCGTGCCGACTGGACCATCGACGGCGAGCCCCAGTCCCGTTCGCTGTTCGACATGATCCGCAACACCTACCAGCAGCGCCCGGAGGGAGTGCTGTCCGCCTACAGCGACAATGCCGCCGTCGCCGCGGGGCCCCAGGTGGAGCGCTTCTTCGCCGATCCGGCGGACCACGTCTACCGCCCCCACACCGAGGCGTCCCATCTGGTGATGAAGGTGGAGACCCACAACCATCCCACCGCCATTGCGCCGTTTCCGGGGGCGGCCACCGGCGCCGGTGGCGAGATCCGCGACGAAGGGGCCACCGGTCTCGGGGCGCGGCCCAAGGCGGGGCTTGCCGGCTTCGCCGTGTCCAACCTGCGTATCCCGGGCGCCCTGCGGCCCTGGGAGCATAACGATATCGGCCGTCCCGGTCGCATCGCCTCACCGCTGGAGATCATGCTGGACGGTCCCATCGGTGCTGCCTCCTACAACAACGAATTCGGTCGCCCGAACCTGGCCGGCTACTTCCGCACCTTCGAGCAGCGGGTGCCCGGTGCCGGCGGCGAGGAAGTGCGCGGTTACCACAAGCCCATCATGCTGGCCGGCGGCATGGGCGCCGTGCGGGATGCCCACGTGCACAAGCGCGAGGTGGCCGACCACGCCCGGGTCATCGTGCTCGGCGGGCCGGCCATGCTCATCGGTCTCGGCGGCGGGGCCGCCTCGTCGGTGAGCAGCGGCGCCAGCGATGCCGAGCTGGATTTCGCCTCCGTGCAGCGCAGCAACCCGGAGATGCAGCGTCGTGCCCAGGAGGTGATCGACGCCTGCTGGCGGCTGGGCGACGCCAACCCCGTGCTGTCCATCCACGACGTGGGTGCCGGCGGCCTGTCCAACGCCGTGCCGGAGATTCTCGAGGACAGTGAACGCGGCGGGCGCCTGGAACTGCGGGAGGTGCCCAACGACGATCCCGGCATGTCGCCCATGGAGATCTGGAGCAACGAGGCGCAGGAGCGCTACGTGCTGGCCATCGCGCCGGAGGCGCTGGAGAACTTCCGCCGCATCTGCGAGCGCGAGCGCTGCCCCTTCGCTGTCATCGGCGATGCCACGGCGGACCGGCAGCTGCTGCTCACCGACGCCAGCCTGGGTGATGATGCCGTGCACATCCCCATGGATCTGCTCTTCGGCAAGCCGCCGAAGATGCACCGCGATGTGTCCCGCCTGGAACCGGGGAGGGCGCCACTGGAGCTGGCGGGCGTCAGTGTCGACGAGGCCGTGGAGCGCGTGCTGCGCCTCCCCACGGTGGCCGCCAAGCACTTCCTGATTACCATCGGCGACCGCACCGTCACCGGCCTGGTGGCCCGGGACCAGATGGTCGGCCCCTGGCAGACCCCCGTCGCCGACGTCGCCGTTACCCTGGACGACTACACCGGCCACACCGGTGAGGCCATGGCC
>SKYZ01000241.1 GCA_007127625.1 Aquisalimonas sp.
GCCCAGGAGGTGATCGACGCCTGCTGGCGGCTGGGCGACGCCAACCCCGTGCTGTCCATCCACGACGTGGGTGCCGGCGGCCTGTCCAATGCCGTGCCGGAAATTCTCGAGGACAGCGAATGTGGCGGACGGCTGGAACTGCGTGAGGTGCCCAACGACGACCCCGGCATGTCGCCCATGGAGATCTGGAGCAATGAGGCGCAGGAGCGCTACGTGCTGGCCATCGCGCCGGAGGCTCTGGAAAACTTCCGCCGCATCTGCGAGCGCGAGCGCTGCCCCTTCGCCGTCATCGGCGATGCCACGGCGGACCGCCAGCTGCTGCTCACCGACGCCACCCTCGGTGACGACGCCGTGCACATCCCCATGGATCTGCTGTTCGGCAAGCCGCCGAAGATGCACCGGGATGTGAGCCGGGTGGAGCCGGAGAGGGCGCCGCTGGGGCTGGAGGAGGAGGGTGTCAGTGTCGACGAGGCCGTGGAGCGCGTGCTGCGCCTCCCTACAGTGGCCGCCAAGCATTTCCTGATTACCATCGGCGACCGCACCGTCACCGGCCTGGTGGCCCGGGACCAAATGGTCGGCCCCTGGCAGACCCCCGTCGCCGACGTCGCCGTTACCCTGGACGACTACACCGGCCACACCGGTGAGGCCATGGCCTTGGGTGAGCGCACCCCGGCGGCGCTTCTGGATGCCCCGGCCTCCGGCCGCATGGCCGTGGCCGAGGCGCTCACCAACCTGGCCGCCGCCGACGTGGGTGACATCACCCGCGTGAACCTGTCGGCCAACTGGATGGCCCCCGCCGGCCACCCCGGCGAGGACGCGCGTCTCTACGATACCGTCCGGGCCGTGGGCATGGAGCTGTGTCCGGCGCTGGGTGTTGCCATTCCCGTGGGCAAGGACTCCATGTCCATGAAGACCGTCTGGCAGCAGGACGGCCAGGAGCGCAGTGTCACCGCGCCGCTGTCCCTGGTGGTTTCCGCCTTTGCCGTCGTGGATGACGCCCGCCGTACCCTGACCCCGGAACTGCGCGGTGACGCCGGCGACACCCGCCTGCTGCTGATCGACCTGGGCCGCGGCCGCAACCGCCTGGGTGCCTCGGCCCTGGCCCAGGTCTGCAACGGTCTGGGTGACGAGCCCGCGGACCTGGATCGCGCCGAGGATCTGCGCGCTTTCTTCGAGACCATCCAGGCCCTGAACCGCGATGGCCTGCTGCTGGCCTACCACGACCGCAGTGACGGCGGCCTGCTGGTCACTGTGGCGGAGATGGTGTTCGCCGCGCACATGGGCGTGACCATCGACCTCCCGCGGGGGGAACCGCTGGCGGCGCTGTTCGCCGAGGAACCCGGGGCGGTGGTGCAGGTGGCGAGCCAGTCCCTGGAGGCCGTGACGTCCCGCCTGGATGCCGCCGGGCTGGGTGACTGCGTGCATGTCATCGGCGCACCCAACGACGACGACCGGCTGGTGGTCCGGCAGGACGGGGACACCGTGCTCGACCGCCCACGCACGGATCTGCAGCGGCTGTGGCAGGAGACCACCTGGCGCATGCAGGCGCTGCGCGACAACCCCGACTGCGCCGACGAAGAATACGAGGCCTTGCTGGACGAGGGTGACATGGGGCTGCACGCCGCGCTCAGCTTCGACCCCGCCGACGACGTGGCCGCGCCCATGATCGCTGCAGGCGCCCGGCCGCGGGTGGCGATCCTGCGGGAGCAGGGCGTCAACGGCCATATGGAAATGGCAGCAGCGTTCCACCTGGCCGGGTTCGAGGCGGTGGACGTGCACATGACGGATCTGCTCCACGGGCGCATGTCCCTGGGCGATATGCAGGGGCTCGTGGCCTGCGGCGGTTTCTCCTACGGCGACGTGCTTGGCGCCGGCGGCGGCTGGGCCAAGACCGTGCTGTTCAACCCGGTGCTGCGGGAGCAGTTCGGCGCCTTCTTCCGTCGCGGGGATGTCTTCGCACTGGGCGTGTGCAACGGGTGCCAGATGCTTGCCACCCTGCGTGACCTCATCCCGGGTGCCGAGCTGTGGCCGGATTTCGTGGGCAATCGCTCTGAGCAGTTCGAGGCGCGGCTGGCCCAGGTGGAGGTGGTGGAGTCGCCGTCCCTGTTTCTCCGTGGCATGGAAGGCTCGCGCATGCCCATTGCGGTTGCCCATGGCGAGGGCCGGGCCGCGTTCTCCGGCGACCGCGGGCCACGCAAGCTTGCCTCCGCCGATCTGGTCAGCCTGCGTTACACGGATGCCCGCGGCCTGCCCGCCGACCACTACCCGGTGAACCCGAACGGGTCGCCCGACGGGATTACCGGCGTGACGACACCTGACGGGCGTGTCACCATCATGATGCCCCATCCCGAGCGGGTGTTCCGTACCGTGCAGCACAGCTGGCATCCGGCGGAGTGGGGGGAGTACGGCCCGTGGATGCGCATGTTCCGCAATGCGCGCACCTGGCTGGGATGAAGCGGGCGCTATAAGAAACCAGGGGGAGATCGCCATGCCCACCGCCGTGGACTGGCTGGACCGCCGGGCACACCTGAGTCCCCAACGCACGGCCCTGATTGACGCCACCACCGGTGAGCGCATCAGTTACGCCCAGTGGAACGCCTCGGCCAACCGCACCGCCCGACTCCTGACGGGCGCGCTGGGGCTTCGGCCCGGCGAGCGCGTGGCCGTTCTGGCCGGCAACTGCGTTGCCTATCTGGATCTGCTGTTCGCCTGCAACAAGACCGGCGCCGTGCTCCAGAACCTGAACTGGCGTCTGGCCGAAAACGAACTCGCTGCCCTGATTCAGGATGCTGTTCCGGCGGTTCTGTTCTACGGGCCCGATTTCCACGCCGTGGTGGAGCGCCTGCGGGAGACGGATGCCTGTGCCTGCGTGCGGGACTGGGTGGCCCTGGAGGGCGAGGCCCTGCCCGGCGATGGCACTCTGGCCGCCCGGGCCGAGGAATCGCCGGAGGCCCCGGAAATGCCGGCGCTGGATCACGACGACCCGTGGGTGATCTGTTACACGGGTGGTACCACGGGCCTGCCCAAGGGCGCCATCCTCAGCCACGGCAACGTCACCTGGAACGCGATCAACACTGTTTCCAGCTGGGGGCTCGGTCCCGAGGATACCGCCATCCTCAATGCCCCCCTGTTCCACACCGGTGCGCTGAACGTCTTCACCACGCCGCTGGTGCACACCGGCGGCTGCAGCATTGTCTGCGCCGGTTTCGATGCCAACCAGGTCTTCGATCTGATCGCCGGCGGCGAGGTGAGCCTGTTCTTCGGCGTGCCCACCATGTTTTCCATGCTGCAGGAGCATGCGCGCTGGGACGAGGCGGACTTCTCGCAGCTGAAGCTGGTCATCAGCGGCGGCGCCCCGTGTCCGCTGCCGGTGTTCGAGCGCTTCTGGCAGCGCGGCGTGGATTTCAAGACGGGCTACGGGCTCACCGAGGCAGGCCCCAACACCTTCTGGCTGCCACCGGAGCAGGTTCGGGACAAGCCGGGGGCCGTGGGGTATCCGCTGTTCCATGTGGAGGTCGCCCTGCTGGACACCGCGACCGGCGAGCCCGTGACCGCGCCGGATACCACCGGCGAGCTGCTGATCCGCGGGCCGCACCGCACCCCGGGTTACTGGAATCGTCCCGATGCCACCGCTGAGGCCATCGATCCGGACGGCTGGTTGCACACCGGCGACCTGGCGTGCTTCGACGCCGACGGTGCCTATACCATCGTCGGTCGGCTCAAGGACATGTTCATCTCCGGCGGTGAGAACGTCTACCCGGCGGAGATCGAGAACGTCCTCCATGCCCACCCGGAGATCAGCGACGCCGCCGTGTTCGGGCTGCCGGACCGGACCTGGGGCGAGATCGGCTGTGCCGTGGTGGTTCCGGTGGCCGGTGCCGAGCTGCAGGCCCGCAACCTGCGCGCCTGGCTCAAGGAGCGCCTGGCGCGTTACAAGGTCCCGCGGCGCATCGAATTCGCCGAGGCACTCCCCACCACCGGCGCCGGCAAGATCGACAAGCGCGCCCTGCAGGAACGTTATACCGACGAGTAGGGTGCGGTCTGGCCTTCCTGTGGGAGCGGCTTCAGCCGCGATTCGTTCCAGAGCGTCGCGGCTGAAGCCGCTCCCAGTGCGCCCGTGAAGGCGTACACACAGTGCGGTGAGAGTCCGCACCGGGGTAAGCCATGGCCCCGTAGCTGAAGGTAACTGCGTCGCTGCGAGGCGGGGTGGGGAGC
>SKYZ01000401.1 GCA_007127625.1 Aquisalimonas sp.
GAGGACGAAGACAAGTGGGTCCGCTTCGAGCCCTTCGACGGCTTCAAGGTGGACTTCACCATCGAGTTCAACCACCCGGTGTTCGATTCGGGCACGCAGCATGCGTCCGTGGACTTCTCGGCGACCTCCTTCGTCAAGGAGATCTCGCGGGCGCGTACCTTCGGCTTCATGCGCGACATCGAGACGCTGCAGGCCAATAGCCTGGCCCTGGGTGGAAGCCTGGACAATGCCATCGTCGTCGACGACTACCGCATCCTCAACGAGGATGGCCTTCGGTACCGGGACGAGTTCGTCAAGCACAAGATTCTCGATGCCATCGGTGACCTCTACCAGCTCGGCCACAGCGTCATTGGCCAGTTCAGTGGCTACAAGTCGGGCCACCACATGAACAATCTGTTGCTGCGGGCGCTGCTGGCGGACCAGTCAGCCTGGGAGATGGTGACCTTCGAAGGCCAGGAGCCGGCGCCGGTCTCCTTCGACCAGCCGCTGGCGGTGCCGGCGACCAGCTGAGCCCGGTTCAGCGCTCGTCGCCGTTGTCCGTGGCGCGGGATGCAAGGCGGGCGAGAGCGGCGGCCAGCGCAGGATCGTCCACGCTCGCTGCCGTCGAACCGATGGTTCGTCCGGCGTCGGTGCTGAGGTGCCGCGGTGGCTGCGGTGCCGGGCGCCGTGGCAGGTCGCCGATCTTCACCAGCACTCGTTGCGGCCGGATGCCCGTCTGCGTCTCCATGGTCGCTTGCAGCCGTGGTGCCAGATAGCGAAGCTGATGCCGCCATTCCGGGCGGTCCGCCATTACCACCAGTTCCCTTTCGTCGATCCGTGCCAGACGCACGTGACCGCGAGCCTGGGCCGGCAGCGCCGCCAGCATCATTTCCTCGAACTGCAGTAATCGCTGCGCCTGCGAATACAGGTCCGCGAGATCGCTGTCGCGTCGGCGCAGGGTCCCGCCGATTCGCCTTGGGCCGTTGCCGCTGCCGCTCATTTCGCACGCTCTTGATGCCGCATGGTGTCCTGGCAACCAGGTGCCAGGGGCGCCCTGAAGTTTACCTGCTGATGAGGTATGATTGTGGGTTTCGACGCCCGGCACCAAGCTGCCCCCTCGCGTCATCGCCGATACTGTCATCGAGAAGGACCCTATGCTAGGAGCAATCGCGAAGAAGGTTTTCGGCACGCGCAACGAGCGCCAGATCCGGAAGCTGTGGAAGACCGTCGAGCGCATCAATGCGCTGGAGCCGGAGCTGCAGCAGCTCAGTGATGACCAGTTGCGGGCTCGCACCGACGACTTCCGCGCGCGCCACGAACAGGGCGAGAGCCTGGACAAGCTGCTGCCGGAGGCGTTCGCCACGGTGCGCGAGGCGGCCAATCGCGTGCTCGGTATGCGCCATTTCGATGTCCAGCTGATCGGCGGCATGGTCCTGCACTCCGGGCGCATTGCCGAGATGAAGACCGGCGAAGGCAAGACCCTGGTCGCCACGCTGGCTGCCTACCTGAATGCGCTCAGCGGCAGGAGCGTCCACGTGGTCACTGTCAACGACTACCTGGCACGACGTGACGCCGAGTGGATGGGGCAGATCTACGGCTTTCTCGGCCTCTCCACCGGCGTGGTCATCCCGGGCATGAACCACGAGGACAAGCAGGCCGCCTACGCCAGCGATATCGTCTACGCCACCAACAACGAACTCGGCTTCGACTACCTGCGCGACAACATGGCCTTCCGCCTGGAAGACCGCATGCAGCGGGATCTGTCCTTTGCCATCGTCGACGAGGTCGACTCCATTCTCATCGACGAGGCGCGCACGCCGCTGATCATCTCGGGGCCGGCGGAGCAGAGTTCGCAGCACTATGAACAGATCAACACGCTGATTCCCCAGCTCACCAAGCAGGAAGAAGATGAGGGCCCCGGTGACTTCTGGCTGGACGAGAAGTCCCGCCAGGCCTACCTCACCGAGGAGGGCCACGACCGGGTCGAGGAGATGCTGCTCGAGGCCGGCATGCTACAGGAGGGGGAAAGCCTTTATGACCCACGCAACATCGGCCTGCTGCATCACATCAATGCCGCCCTGCGCGCCCACCACCTGTATCACCGCAACGACCAGTATCTGATTCGCGACAACCAGGTCATCATCGTCGACGAGTTCACCGGGCGCGCCATGCCAGGGCGACGCTGGTCCGACGGGTTGCACCAGGCGGTGGAGGCCAAGGAAGGGCTACCGGTGCAAAAGGAGAACCAGACCGTTGCCTCCATCACCTTCCAGAACTTCTTCCGCCTCTACGAGAAGCTCTCGGGCATGACCGGCACGGCGGATACCGAGGCGTACGAGTTCCAGCACATCTACGGCCTGGAAGTGGCGGTGATCCCCACCCACAGACCGATGATCCGCGAGGATGGCAATGATCTCGTCTACCTGACCCAGCAGGAGAAGATCAACGCCATCGTCGAGGACATCAAGGCGAACCGGGAAGCGGGGCGCCCGATACTGGTGGGCACGGCTTCCATCGATGTCTCCGAGGTGATCTCCGAAAGCCTCAAGGAAGCCGGCATTCCCCACGAGGTGCTCAACGCCAAGCAGCATGACCGGGAGGCGCCGATCATTGCCAAGGCCGGTGAACCGGGGGCGGTGACCATTGCCACCAACATGGCCGGCCGCGGCACCGACATCGTGCTCGGCGGCAACCTGGACGCGGAGCTGGCCGAGCTGGGCGAGGACGCCTCCGAGGAAGAACGCGAGAAGGTCCGCGCCGACTGGGAGGAGCGTCACCGCAGGGTCGTGGAGGCCGGCGGTCTGCACGTCATCGGCACCGAGCGGCACGAGTCCCGGCGAGTGGATAACCAGCTGCGCGGCCGTTCCGGCCGCCAGGGTGACCCGGGTTCAACCCGCTTCTACCTGTCGCTGGAGGACAGCCTGCTGCGCATTTTTGCCTCTGAGCGGGTGTCCAACCTGATGCAGCGGCTGGGCATGCAGGAGGGCGAGGCCATCGAGTCGGGCATGGTGTCCCGGGTGATCGAGAACGCCCAGCGCAAGGTGGAGACCCACAACTTCGACATCCGCAAGCAGCTGCTGGAATTCGATGACGTGGCCAACGACCAGCGCCGCGTCATCTACAGGCAGCGCCAGGAACTCATGGCGGATGACGATCTCAGTGAAACCGTGGAGGTGATGCGGCGCGATGTCATCAACCGCGTCATCGACGAGTACATCCCGCCGGGCAGCATCGACGACCAGTGGGACGTGCCCGGCCTGGAGGCGGCTCTACAGCGGGATTTCGCCCTGGAGCTGCCCGTTCAGCAGTGGCTGGATCAGGAGGATGACCTCCACGAGGAGCCATTACGCGAGCGCATTCTCGAGAAGGCGGAGGCGGCCTACCGCGAGAAGGAAGAGCAGGTGGGAGCGGAGGCGCTGCGCCGGTTCGAAAAGGTGGTCATGCTGCAGGTGCTGGACAGCCAGTGGAAGGAGCACCTGGCGGCCATGGATTATCTGCGGCAGGGCATTCACCTGCGCGGTTATGCCCAGCGCAACCCCAAGCAGGAATTCAAGAAGGATGCCTTCAACATGTTCTCGGCCATGCTCGAGAACATCCAGCGGGAGGTGGTGAGCCTGCTCCAGCGGGTGCGTGTGCGTGAGCCGGAAGATGTTGATCGTGCCGAGGCCGAGCAGCCACGCCCCCAGGATCGCGCCGATGTCAGTGCCCGGCACGAGGAGTCCCAGAGCGCCCTGGCGCAGGCCGAGGCGGAAGAGCAGGGCGGCCAGCAGCGCGCGGCGGGCGCTGGTGGTGCCGCCGCTCAGGAGACTTTCGTGCGCGAAGGCCGCAAGGTCGGGCGTAACGAGCCCTGCCCCTGCGGCTCGGGCAAGAAGTACAAGCAGTGCTGCGGTCAGCTGAGCTGACGGAGGAGCGGTCATGGCGGTGGGCCTGAATCCCGAGCCGGCTATGCGGCCCGTCCCGGGCATCCGTCTGGGCACAGCCTCGGCGGGGATCAAGACGCCCGGCCACCGGGATCTGGTGATCATGGAGCTGGCGCCGGGAACCCGTGCGACGGCGGTATTCACCCGCAACCGCTTCTGTGCCGCCCCCGTCCATATTGCCCGAGAGCACTTGTCTGCCACCGGGCCGCGGTATCTGCTGATCAATACCGGCAATGCCAATGCCGGCACCGGCGAACGCGGGTTACGGGATGCCCGGGTCTGCTGCGATGCTGTTGCCTGCCACGCGGACACGGC
>SKYZ01000376.1 GCA_007127625.1 Aquisalimonas sp.
CCTCCGCTCCGGCCTGGCCGGCTTACAGCACATCCATGTGCTGGGCGCCGGTGGCCGCATCCCTGCGGCCACCCCTTCGGGGCCGCACGGCCTGCACTTCGGGGCTCCGCGAGTCGCCGCGACCATGACCCCGCCCCGTCACCGCACCGGAAACGGAACCGATTCCTCCCGTTGTGCATGGTCTGCCTTACGGCCGAACCATCCATTACACTGTCCGCCCTCGCGAACTATTGGCAGGAGTCATTCATGCGTGCAGAGCACGTCCGCATCGTGCTGGTGGAACCCTCGCTGGGTGCCAACGTGGGCGCTGCGGCGCGGGCGATGAAGACCATGGGGTTGCAGCGCCTCGATCTGGTCACGCCACGGCAGTTCCCCCACCCGGATGCCACCGCCATGGCCTCCGGCGCCGACGATGTGCTCGAGCAGGCCTGCGTGCACGCCTCCCTGGATGATGCCCTGGTGGGAGCCACCCGGGTCGTGGGGCTGTCCGCACGGCAGCGGTCGCTGTCCTGCCCGGTGGAGGATCCCCGCGAAGCCGCGCCTCCCCTGCTGGCCGAGGCGGAGGAATACCCGGTGGCCATCCTGTTCGGCCGCGAACGCACCGGTCTGACCAACGAAGAAATCGACCGCTGCCATCGGCTGGTGCACATCCCCGCCAATCCCGAATACAGCTCCCTGAACATCGCTGCCTCGGTCCAGGTCATGGCCTACGAGCTGCGCATGGCGAGTCTGGCCGGCGTGCCGGTGGCGCAGCCCCACTCGGAGTGGCCTCCGGCCACCGCCGATGACATGGAACGGTTGTACGAGCACCTGGAGCGGGTGCTGCACCGGATCGATTTCCTGGATCCCTCCAACCCCCGTGCCCTGATGCGTCGTCTGCGGCTGTTCTTCGGGCGCGCGCATCCTGACCACAATGAAATGCAGATCCTGCGCGGCATCCTGGCGCACGTGGAGAAGTCGCTGCCGGACAATGGCTCACTGGAATGATTGTGTGCGGGCGGCGGGATTGGCTAATATGAGGCAACCATGACCGGAATACTGAACTGGCTCTGTTGCCGCCCCTCCTGTTGTGGACGCTGTCGCGTCTGCGGTTAGTACTGCCCATTCGTCGCCCGAGCCGGCACGTTGCATCATTCCGGACAAGGACACTCCCATGTTCAAACGTATTCGAGAGGACATCCGGTGCGTCACCGAACGCGATCCGGCCGCGCGTAATGCCTTCGAGGTTCTGACCTGCTACCCCGGCCTGCATGCCCTGCTGTGGCACCGCCTGTGCCACCGGTTGTGGCACTGGCGGCTGCGCTGGCTGGCGCGGTTCATTTCGCTGTTCGCCCGCTGGACCACCGGCATCGAGATTCATCCCGGTGCCCGGATCGGCCGCCGTTTCTTCATCGACCACGGCATGGGCGTGGTCATCGGCGAGACGGCCGAGATCGGTGACGACTGCACGCTCTATCACGGTGTCACCCTTGGAGGGACCAGTCTGGAGCAGGGCAAGCGCCACCCCAGCCTCGAGGATGACGTGGTCATCGGTGCCGGCGCCAAGGTGCTCGGGCCGGTCACCGTGGCGACCGGTGCCCGGGTGGGCTCCAATGCCGTGGTGGTCAAGGACGTGCCGGCCGGCGCCACCATGATCGGGATTCCGGCGCGCATGGCCGGTCAGCGACCGGAGGAGAAGACCCCGCAGCGCCAGGCCACGGCGCGGAAGATCGGTTTCGACGCCTACGGCACCACCGACATGCCTGATCCGGTGAGTCAGGCCATCAATTCCATTCTTGATCACATCCACGTGACCGACGAGCGGCTGGTGGAAATGTGCCGTTCCATCCACGAACTGGGTGGCTCGCTGCCGGATGCGCGGATTCCGGACCTGGACTGCAGCAAGTTCGAGAACGGTGGTAGCGAGACCGGGGACCAGGGTGCGACCAGCGCGACTGCAGATGACGAGGCTACGGGTGAGCAGCCGCGCTGACTGGTCCTACCTGGATCATGCCGCCACCACGCCGGTGGACCCGCGGGTTCACCGGCGCATGGCGTCCTGCATGGAGCGGGAAGGGACGTTCGGTAATCCCTCATCGGTGCATCCCTGGGGGCGTGCGGCGGCGGCCATGGTGGATCAGGCCGCCGCGCAGGTGGCTGACCTGATCCAGGCCGACCCCGCTGGCGTCGTCTGGACCTCCGGGGCCACTGAGGCGGACAACCTCGCCATCCTCGGTGCGGCACGGTTCGCCGCCAATCGGGATCGTGGCCGGCACGTGATCTCCGCGCGCACGGAACACGCTGCAGTGCTGGAACCGCTGCAGCAACTCGAACGGGAGGGCATGGAGGTGACGCTCCTACCCCCGGAGGCCGACGGCCGCGTTACTCCTGACGCCGTTGCCGACGCCCTGCGGGATGACACCGTGCTGGTCTCGTTGATGCACGTGAACAACGAAATCGGCACTGTCCAGGACATCGCGGGTGTCGGCGAGGTCCTGCGGGATCACCCGACGCGGTTCCACGTGGATGCGGCCCAGAGTGCTGGTCGGCTCCCCATCAAGGCCGAGGCGTGGGGCGTGGATCTGCTTTCGCTTTCGGCCCACAAGGTCTATGGCCCCAAAGGTGTCGGCGCCCTGTGGGTACGGCACCGGCCGCGGGTGCGCCTGGAGCCGTTGTTGTTCGGCGGTGGCCAGCAGAGCGGGCTGCGACCGGGCACGCTGGCGCCACACCTGATTGCCGGAATGGGTGAGGCGTGTGCCATTGCCGCTGAAGAACTCCCCACTGAAGCCCCAAGGCTCGCGGCGCTGCGCGAGCGGTTGCTGCACCGCCTGATGGCTCTGGACGCCGTGATGCTCAACGGGCAGCGCCAGGGGTGTCCGCATGTGCTCAATCTGAGTTTCGGGTGCGTCAACGGTGATGCCCTGCAGGCGGAGCTGGACGGGCTGGGGGTCTCGGCGGGCTCGGCGTGCAGTTCCTCGGAGCGTGGCCCGTCCCATGTGCTACGGGCGCTGGGCGTGCCGGATGCCCTGGCCCACAGCAGCCTCCGCTTCAGCCCCGGGCGCTGGACCACCGAGGCCGATGTGGATCAGGCCGCCGCTCTTGTCGCCGGTGCCGTGGAGCGGCTGCGGGCGTTTTCGCCGGCCTGGCGCGAGTTCGGCCAGGGAGCGCGGCTGGACGAACTCTACGGAGGGAACCCGGGTCATGCCCAAGAGTCCAAGGCCTAGACCGTTGGAACTGGCTGCGCTGGCCCGTGATCATTTCGCGCATCCGCGCAACGCTGCCGGGCTGCTGGAACCGGCGCCGGAGGTCGGCACTGGCGTGGGCGGTAGGGTACAATCGGGGACCTATGTCGTGTTCCAGGTCCGCGTCGCGGCGGAGGGTTGTATCGACGCTGCGCGCTGGGAGTGTATGGGGGCGCCGGCGGCGATTGCGGCCTCGAGTTGGCTGTCCGAGCAGCTTCCGGGGTGCAGTCCGGAGCAGGCGCGGGCGTGGACGGCACTGGGGATCGGTGATGCGTTGCACCTGGAACCGGAAGCGCTGTCCGCGCTGCTGCCCGTGGAAGATGCCCTGAAGGCTGCGCTGGATGCGTTGGACGTCGAATGAACATAATGCGTGGTGGAGGTGGTCACCCATGGCAATCCAGTTGACGGAGGCCGCCGCGCGGCACGTCAAGACTTGCGCCGAAAAGGAAGGGCGGGCCCGGAGCCTGCGTCTGGGAGTGCGCACCAGCGGCTGCTCCGGTTTCATGTACACCGTGGATTTCGCCGAAGAGGTGAGCGACGGCGATCTGGTCTACGACCAACATGGTGTACAGCTGGTGGTCAGCCGCAAGAGCCTGCCGTTCATCGACGGCATGGAAGTGGATTACATCCAGGAGGGGCTGAACCAGCGGTTCGATTTCCGCAACCCGAACGTCAAGGACATGTGCGGCTGCGGCGAGAGCTTTACGGTGTGATGACTGTGGCGCCGCGGTAAATTGCCGGCATACCGAGCAGACGTTACACTAAGCGCCGCTTCAGGCTCGGGGCCGGCAGCACGGTGTGTGCTTGTCGGATGTGCCCGTACCCGCTGCAGTTTTTCATGATCAAGCACACACGAACACGGAGTTTCCGGATGGCCGCTGAACGCACCCTTTCCATCATCAAGCCCGACGCCGTTGCCAAGAACGTGATCGGCGAACTCTACAGCCGGTTCGAGAAGGCGGGCCTGAAGGTCGTC
>SKYZ01000291.1 GCA_007127625.1 Aquisalimonas sp.
GCCTGCAGGCGCTGGGCTGGGAGGTGGGTACCGGTTACGGGCTGACGGAGACCTCGCCCATCCTGACCTACAATCCACCAGAGAAAGTGCGGATCGGCTCCGCCGGCCTGCCCCTGCCCGGAGTCGACCTCCGGGTGGCCACCCCGGACGAACAGGGTCTGGGCGAGGTCCAGGCGCGGGGTCCGAACGTGTTCGCCGGCTACTGGAAGCTCCCGGACAAGACCGCCCGGGCCTTCACCGAAGACGGCTACTACCGCACCGGGGATCTCGGCCGGTTCGATGCCGACGGTTACCTCTATCTGGAGGGGCGGGCCTCGGAGATGATCGTGCTGCCCGGGGGCGAGAACATCGACCCGGAACGGGTGGAACATGCCCTTGTGGCCGTGGACGGCATCCGTGACGCCGGCGTGCTAGAGCACGAAGGGCGCCTGGCCGCCGTGCTGCATCCGGAGCAGAGTGTCATCCGCGGCCTGGATGCAGAACAGGTAGAGGCCCGCATGCAGCAAGCCCTGGGCGAGGCCAACGGCGCCCTGCCCAGCCACCACCAGGTCGGCCACTACCGCGTCAGCCCCGACCCTCTGCCGCGAACCCGCCTGGGCAAGCTGCGGCGGCACAAGCTGCGCGAGCGTTTCACTGAACTTGCCCGGGGCGATCTACAGGCTGCGCTGGCCCCCGGCCCGTTGCCCGAAGAGCAGATGGCCGGCGAAGACCAGCAACTGCTGCAGATCGGCGTGGTCCGGCGCGTGTGGAACAACCTGGCCGAGCACTTCCGGGACCGGCGCCTGACCCCTGACAGCAGCATGCACCTGGACCTCGGTGTCGACTCCCTGGGCTGGGTGGATCTCACCCTGGAACTGCGGGAGCGCTGCGGCGTGCTGCTGGCCGAAGAGGCCCTCGCCCGCATCGAAACGGTCCGCGATCTGCTGCGGGAGGTGGCCGAGGCCGAGGAAGCCGCCGCCACAGGCACGACCCTGGAGGAGCAACTGCGCCAGCCCGAGTTGCTCCTGAACGAGACACAGCTAGCGCTGCTCGAACCGCAACGCCGGCATGAGCGCCTGACCGGACAGGTGCTGCTGACCATGGATCGGGCGCTCATGCGGGCCTGGTTCCGGCTGCGCGTGCACCCGGAGGTTCCGGACCTCCCCGACGGCCCGTTGGTCCTGGTGCCGAACCACCAGAGCGCGCTGGATGCCCTGGCGCTGGCAGCCGCGCTGCCGCAATCCATGGTGCCGCGCCTCTATTGGGGTGGCTGGACCGGCATCATGTTCAGTTCGGCGATCCGGCGCTGGCTGAGCCGCTGCACCAACGTCCTGCCCGTGGACCCCTACGGCGGTCCGGCCACGGCGCTTGGGCTGGCGGCCGCCGCCCTGGGCCGGGGACACAGCCTCACCTGGTTCGCCGAGGGTGGCCGCTCCCCCGACGGGCAGCTGCAACCCTTCCAGCCGGGCATCGGGCTGTTGCTTCGATCCCAGGCGGCCGTTGCCGTACCCGTGCACATCCACGGCACCTACGCCGCCATGCCGCCCAGGCACCGCTGGCCGCGCCGCCATCCCGTCACCGTCACCTTCGGCACCCCGGCCACCGTGGAGGAGTTGGAGCAGGAAGGGACCGGGGACCAGCCCCAGGAGCGGATCGCCCGCGCCTTGCAACAGCGCGTCGCGGCCATGGCAGAGGAATCCGGCAACGCCTCTTGACTGATAACTTGTCGACGGAATTTCCGCCCCTGAACCGGTATGGTTCGAACCTTCGACTCCCGAGACACGAATAAGAATTCCATATCAGGGGCGGGAATGGTGCCGGATACCAGTGCCAGCAGCCGGATCGACGAGCTCCGCCGCGTTGCCCTGAGCAAGCGGCGCGTCTACTCGTGGACGCTGGTCTGCGCCGCAGCGATCGTTCTCCTGAGCTGGTGGTTCCGCTCTCCAGAGGACTTGTTCCTGGCCTACGTCTACCCCGCCGTTGCCGTGGCATGCATGGTCCTGCTGGTGCCGTTGTGGCGGCGCACAGTACCCATGCGCAGCATGGAAATGGTGCTGCTGGGATTCGGCGCGGGCGTGATTCTCAGCCGTCTGGCCTGGCATTTTCATGCACCGGGGAGCATCGAGGACCGGCTACTGGACCTCATAGGCGGCCATTACTGGGCCGTGGCACTGCTCATCGTCTCCACCATCGGCATCCTCGACCGGTACCGCGGCCTCCTCTTCGGGCTGCTGATCATCACCGCCTCGGCAATCTTGGCCGGATCGGGTCTTCTCATGGAGGCTAGCCACTCATCGGTCGCCGGTGAGACGGTCATGAAGCTGGCGCGGGTTCACATCTTCCTCATTGCGCTGTTGGCGCTGGTGGCATCCGTTGCCCTGCTGCGTGATCAGCTTCGCAGCGCCATTGCCCGGGCAGAGAACTGGGAGCGCTGGGCCAACACCGACCCGCTCAGCGGGCTCGCCAACCGCCGGGCCGGCGAACGCTTCCTGCAGGAGCAGGCGGCCCTGGCGACACAGAACGCAAGCCCCCTGTCGGTGTTGTTGCTGGACATCGACCGGTTCAAACGCATCAACGACACCAATGGGCATGCCGTGGGAGATGCGGTTCTCGCGGCCATTGCAGAAAGGCTCACCGACGGCGCGCGCCGTGGGGATCTGGTAACGCGCTGGGGCGGTGAGGAATTCCTGATCATCGCACCCCATGCGGACATCGAAGACGCCGGCCGGATCGGTGAGCGCATCAGGCGGGAGGTGGAACAGCGTCCGATGGCGGGGGTGCAGTGCTCAGTCACCGTCGGTATCGCGCAGCACCGCCCCGGCGAACAGCCTCACCACGTGGTGAGCCGCGCCGACACCTGCCTGTACCAGGGCAAGGCGGCCGGGCGGAACCGGGTCATGACCGCCGTTGAAGGGGCGGCCGGCACCGACAGGGCCGCAGGCATCGACCGGGAGACTGCGGCGGTGATTGCCGACTCCAGGTAACACTCGCCGGCGAAACGTCAGGCCGGCTCCCTTGCCCGCTCGTCCGCCTCCAGATTCCTGAGATCTTGGCTCACCGCGTTGGTGGAGCGGGCGAAACGTGCGAACAGGTCATAGAGGACCGGCGTGAGGAACAGCGTCAGCAGCGTCGCGAAGCTCAAACCACCGATGATGACAATACCGATGGCACCGCGGCTCTCGGCGCCGGCGCCGGTGGAGAGCACCAGCGGCAGGGCGCCGAAGACGGTGGATACCGCCGTCATCAGGATGGGCCGGAAACGCAGGGTGGCGCCTTCGACAATGGCCTCGCGCACGGTCCGCCCCTGGTCCCGGAGCTGGTTGGCGAACTCCACCATGAGGATGCCGTTCTTCGCCATCAGGCCGATGAGCAGGATCATGCCGATCTGGCTGTAGATGTTCAGGCTGATGCCGGTGAAGAACAACGCCCCCAGCGCCCCCGTCACCGCCAGCGGCACGGACACCATGATGATGGCCGGGTGGATGAAGCTCTCGAACTGCGCCGCCAGCACCAGGAACACCACCAGCAACGCCAGGGCGAAGGTGATGTAGATGGCCTCGGAGGTCTCCATGAACTCCTGGGACTGCCCCAGATAGCTGATCTGCGCCTCATCGGGGAGTTCCTCGCCGGCGATGCGCTGCAGGTACTCCAGGGCACTGCCGAGGTCGTAGCCTTCGGCCAGGGATGCCTCGATGGTCACCGACGGCAGGCGATTGACTCGGGTGAGCACCGGCGGCGAGCCGATCTCTTCCAGCGTGAGCAGACTGGACAGCGGGATCAGGTTTTCGCTGTTGCCGCCGCGCACGAAGATGTTCTCCAGATCCTGTGGCGAGGCGCGGTCGGCGTCCTCGGCCTGGAGGATGACGTCGTACTCGCGCCCACGGTCCAGGTAACTGGTGACCTGCCGCGAGGCAAGCATGGTCTGCAGGGTGCGGCCCACGTCCTCGACACCCACGTCCAGATCCGCCGCCAGCTCGCGGTTGATGCTGACGTTGAGCTGCGGGCGGGTCTCCTCGTAGTCGGCGTCCAGCCCCTGAAGGTCCGGGTTCTCCCGGGCACGTTCGAGGATGCGCTCGCTCCACTCGCCGAGCTGATCATAGGTGGAGCCGCCGATGACGAACTGCACCGGCTGCTGGAAACTGCTCTGCCCAAGCCCCGGCGGGTTCACGGCGAAGGCGCGGATGCCGGGGATCTCGTCGAGCTGTGGCC
>SKYZ01000407.1 GCA_007127625.1 Aquisalimonas sp.
CGACAAGACCTCCGACGAGGTGGTCGCCACCATCATGGATATCGGCAAGAAGATCGGCAAGGTGCCGGTGTGCGTCGGCGTATGCGACGGCTTCGTCGGCAACCGCATGCTGCACAAGCGCCAGGCCGAGGCCGTGGCCCTGGTGGAAGAGGGGGCCAGCCCCGAGCAGGTGGACAAGGTCCTCTTCGACTTCGGTTTCCCCATGGGACCGTTCGCCATGTCCGATCTGGCCGGCCTGGACATCGGGTACAGCATCCGCCTGGAGCGCCGCAAGGCCGGTGACCCGGAGGCCCAGGAGCTCACCTGGCTGGACAAGCTGGCCGAACAGGGTCGCTACGGTCAGAAGACCCAGGCGGGTGTGTACAAGTACGAGGAAGGCGACCGCACGCCCAAGCCGGACACGGTGACCGCCGAGATCATCGACCAGCACCGCAAGGACAAGGGCATCACCCCGCGGGAGGTGAGTGACCAGGAAGTCCTGGAGCGGTGCATGTACGTCATGGTCAACGAAGGCTCCAAGATCCTGGAAGAGGGCATTGCCGCCCGCGCCCTGGACGTGGACATCGTCTGGATCTACGGCTACGGCTTCCCGGTCTACCGCGGCGGCACCATGTTCTGGGCCGACCAGGTGGGCCTCAAGGAAATCTTTGGTCGCGTCAGCCAGTTCTACAAGGAGCAGGGCGGCGAGCAGTGGAAGCCGTCCCCGCTGCTGGAGCAGCTGGCGAAGGAAGGCAAGGGTTTCCACGACGCCAAGTAAGGCGTTGCGGCCATGATGCGCGGGGTCCGGGCCCAGTGTCCGGGCCCCGCTCCCACCCCTATGCCCGGATCACCATGGGCAGCCTGCAGGCATCGCGCTGCGGCTCCTCCGGCATCGCGATGGCCTGGTCGTGGGCAATCCTGGCCGCGCTCCAGAACGCTGCCACCGCGTCCACCAGGTCGTCCCGTGCGTACCGTTGTCCCGTCAGCGCCCGTCTCGCCGCGTCCAGGGTCCCCGGCAGGTCCCGTTCAATGAGGGCGACCCGCTCCTGTTCGCCGGCGGCGCGTTTCTTGTTATGGGTCATGGCCGTCCCGCCGTTCCAGAGCATGAAGCTCACCTCCGGGTGCACTTCGTGGACGCGCTCGGCCCATTGCGGTTGCTCGCGGAGGAAACGGTCCATGGCGCGGATCAGTGGCACGATGTTCCAGGCCTGACGGGACAGTGCCCGACCGGTGGTGGCGCGGCCGATGGCACAGGCTTCCGGGTAATCCGCGGCGTCGACCATGCAGCGGATTGGGGCGGGAAAGACACTGCTGCCCCGGGGGCGCCCGAGGGCGGCGCGCGCCGCCCGGTCGCAGTCCCGCGGTTCGGTGTCCGACAGGCCGATGGGGATGTCCGCGCCGACGACCACTGGCCCCGGAACCAGTGTGTCCAGCTCGCGGAGGTCGCCCAGTAGCAGGGCGCCAACCTGGTCCGGCTCGGCTGCGTTGCCCCAGACGCAGAGCCACCGTCCACGGCAGCCGTCCAGGCCCGCTACTATCGAATCAGCCGGATCCTGTCGCGGTTGGTGCTGCGCCATCGGCCGTGGTGTTAGCCGGTTGCGGGGGTGAGGTAGAGGACGCTGAACCAGCAACGCTCATCGGTCCAGCCATCCGTGATCTCGAAGCCAGCCCGGGCAGCGACGTCGCGGATGCCGTTATCGGAATACTTGTAGCTGTATTCGGTAACGATGGGATCGCCGTCATGGAACCGGAATTCGCGCCCGCCCACGGTGATACTCTGCCGGCCCTGGCTGACCAGGTGCATCTCGATGCGGCTCTCGGTGTCGTTCCACACCGCCCGGTGACGGAAGCCGTCCGGGTCCAGCACGGCGTCGAGCTCCCGTTGCATGCGCCTGAGCAGGTTGAGGTTGAATTCGGCGGTGACCCCGGCGGCGTCGTTGTAGGCGGCTTTCAGCACCTCGGGATCCTTGCGTCGATCCACGCCCAGCAGCAGCCCGCCGTGCTCGTCGAGCAGCCTGCGGAAGCGGCCAAGCAGATGCACCGCGTCGTCCGGCGGGAAGTTCCCGATGGTCGATCCCGGGAAGAAGATCACCGCACCGCTGTGGCCCGGGACGCCGGCCGGAACCCCGAACGGTTCGGTGAAGTCCGCACACACTGGGTGGATGGGCAACTGCCGGAACCGCTCGCGCAGAGGGGCGAGGCTTGTGTGCATGTGCTCGCCGGAAATCTCCACCGGCACGTAGCCTGCGGGTGCCTCCAGGTGCTCCAGCAGCAGCCCGACCTTGGTGCTGCTGCCGCTCCCCGGCTCGATGACCAGGGTATCCCGCCCCAGCCTTGCGGCGATGGCGGGGCCGGAGCGCTCGAGGATGCTCATCTCGGTGCGTGTCGGGTAGTACTCCGGCAGTTCGCAGATGTGGTCGAACAGGCGGGAGCCCGCCTCGTCGTAGAAGTACTTCGGCGAGAGCTGTGCCGGGGAGAGAGCCAGCCCGTCCACCACGTCCTGAAGGAATGACCGGACTGGTTCAGCAACGTGACCGGAGTCGGGTTCGGTTGCCGGGTGACCCCCGAGGTCGTTGCGCATGGACATCTACCGCATTCACGAATCCGATGGGGAGCACCCGCGCGGATCATGGTGGCTGCGGCCGGACGCATGACCCGCGCGGGCTATCCTGAGCTTGCATCACAATTGTACGATAGCTTTCCCCTTGTCCGGTAGTCCCGATCTGTCAGCGGTGACTACTCTTCGTCCTTGTCCCAGTGCATGGTCCGGCGCACGGCCTTTTTCCAGCCCTTGTAGCGCTGTTCGCGCACGTCTGGATCCATGTCCGGCGTGAACGTCCGGTCCAGGGCAACCTTGCTGACCACCTCGTCCTTGGTCCACACGCCCACGGCGATGCCGGCCAGATAGGCGGCACCAAGGGCCGTGCTCTCCGTGACCTGTGGTCGTTCCACGTTGACCCCCAGCATGTCCGCCTGGAACTGCATCATCAAATTGTTGGCCACGGCGCCTCCGTCCACGCGCAATGCCTTCAGGGTGATGCCGGAGTCCGCCTGCATGGCATCGATGACGTCCTTGGTCTGGTACGCCAGGGAGTCCAGCGTGGCCCGGGTGATATGTTCCTTGCGGGTGCCGCGGGTCAGCCCGAAGATGGCGCCGCGGGCGTACATATCCCAGTACGGTGCGCCCAGCCCGGCGAATGCCGGCACCACGTAGACGCCGCCGGAATCCGGTACCTTGCCGGCGTAGTATTCGGAATCCTCTGCCGAGTCGATGAGCTTGAGTTCGTCGCGCAGCCATTGGACCGCCGCGCCCGCAATGAAGATCGCCCCCTCCAGGGCGTACTCCACCTTGCCGTCCAGGCCCCAGGCAATGGTGGTCAGCAGGCCGGACCTGGAGGGCACCGGGGTCTCACCGGTGTTCATGAGCAGGAAGCAGCCGGTGCCATAGGTGTTCTTGACCATGCCCTTCTCGAAACAGGTCTGGCCGAACAGCGCCGATTGCTGGTCGCCGGCGATGCCCGCAATGGGCACCTGAGCTCCGCCGAACATTTCCTTGCCGGTGGTGCCGTAGACCTCGCTGGACGGGCGCACCTCCGGGAGCATGGACCGCGGGATGTCCAGTTCCTCGAGCATTCGCTCGTCCCACTCCAGGGTGTGGATGTTGTAGAGAAGGGTCCGCGAGGCGTTGCTGTAGTCCGTGACATGGCGCTCGCCGCGGGTGAGGTTCCACACCAGCCAGGTGTCCATGGTGCCGAACAGCAGCTCGCCGCGTTCCGCCCGCTCCCGTACGCCTTCCACGTTATCCAGAATCCAGCAGATCTTGGTGCCCGAGAAATAGGCATCCACCACCAGGCCCGTGGTGTCGCGGATGTGCTCCTCCAGGCCGCGCGCCTTGAGTTCGTCACACAGCGGCGCAGTGCGGCGGTCCTGCCAGACAATGGCGTTGTGGACCGGCTTGCCGGTCTCCCGGTCCCACACCACCGTGGTCTCGCGCTGGTTGGTAATGCCGATGCCGGCCACCTGGGAGGGTTTGACGCCGTTGGTCTCCAGGACCTCCCGGGCCACCCCCATCTGCGCACCCCAGATTTCCATGGCGTCGTGCTCCACCCAGCCGGGCTCGGGGTAGTACTGGTTGAACTCCTTCTGGGCAATGCCGACGATGTTGGCGTCGCGGTCGAACAGGATTGCGCGACAGCTGGTGGTTCCC
>SKYZ01000267.1 GCA_007127625.1 Aquisalimonas sp.
ATAACGCCACCAGCCGTCCAGCAGGCCGAACACCAGGTTCAGCCAGCGGGAGCGTCGCGTCAGCTCCAGCAGTGCCAGGACCCCGTTCGCGGCGAGGAGGTGCTGCACGTTGTCCAGCGTGGTATGCAGATCTTCGGTGACGTGCAGCACGTTGGCCGCGATCACCAGGTCGAAGGCGTGGGGCTCGAATCCCTGGGTGGCCGGATCGGCCTCGATGTCCAGGATCGCGAAGCGGAGGCCAGATCTGTCTGCAAAGCGTGTCCGCGCCTCCTCGAGGAAGTAGGGGGAGACGTCCGTGAAGGCGTACTCCACCGAGGCGGGCAAAAGCGGCAGGATCGACGCGGTGGCAGCGCCCGTTCCGGCGCCGATCTCGAGTACGCGCAGCGGTGCGGATTCGTCGGCACGCTCGATGGCGGCGGCAACGGCGTCGGCGAGCAGCTGGTGGTAGGTCCGGCACGGCGGACTGGTCGTGTAGAAGCGGGCGAGCAGGTCCAGTGAATCCTCGGTGAGCAGGACGTCCCGGGCGTCCATCTCGCCGCGCAGGATCGCCGCCAGATGGGTACCCCCACGGCGAAGCAGCTCGGCTTCAGCGGCGTACTGCGGCTCCGCCGCGATGAGCTCGTCCAGCAGTCCGTCCAGCGTGGCGTGATCCCGTGGCACCGCCTGCAACGCTTCGCCGTCTTCCTTCTCGAGCTTCTGGAGCATGTCCAGGAGTGCGGCGAACAGCCGCCGGTGGCGAGGCACGACGCCAAGCGACTCCGCGACGGTCTCCGCCGGCAGGTCCCGGTCCCGGTCCGGGCTCCACCCCATGGCCTCCAGTGCGGCCAGGGTGAATCCCTCGGTAACGCGATCGACCCACGGCTCCACCGTGTCCAGGTACCGGGCGACGTCCGCCGTGCTCTCCGGTGGGTCGCTGCTTGCCGCTACGGCCGCGCCGATGTCCGGCGCCGGCCGCAGGCGGTGTGTGCCGTTTGTGGCGGTGTTGCTGATGGGCGCCTCCTCCCAGCGCAACTCGTACAGCCAGTCATCCATGCCGGTCTCGCCCGCGGGCTGATCGTCCTCGAGCACCCTCAGGCGCAGCCCCTCCATGGAAACGGCGAGTTCGCCGTCCTCGTCCATCAGCCAGGCATCGCCTTCCATGTCATCCACGTGGGTCTCGTTGTCGTGCCGGATCACGACATGGGCCCAGAAACGTGCGCCGAGGGGGCGTCGGAAGGTCAGACGCCGGATGGATACCGGAAAGAAGGCGGCGTCTGGCTGCGTTTCCGCCGCAATGCGAGTGCCGAGGGCACCGAAGAGCTGGATGGTGCCGTCGAGCAGGGCAGGGTGGACCCGGTACCCCTCCACGGAAAGGTCCACTCCCGGCGGAAAGGCGATGCGGGCGAGGGCGCCGTCCGGGCCAAGCCAGATCTCCTGCAGGGTGCGGAACGCGTCGCCGAAGCGGTAGCTGCGTCGCTCCAGGAAGCCGTAGTGCTCCGCCACCGGAAACGTGGTCGTGCATCGCTTACGCAGCGCCTGAAGATCCGGGGGGATGGTGTTGGTCTCGGCATGCGGAGTCAGCCTTGCGCTGGTATGCAGCGTCCAGGACGTGCCGTCGTCCGTGGGATTGCCGTAGATCTCTACCACCGAGTCGCGCGGATGATAGTGGAGCTGCACCACGTCCTGGCCCGGCTGGTTGAGGAAGAGCAGCTTGCGGAACTGGATGTCTTCGATGCGCACCGGAACGTCATCCCAGAGCTCCCGCCCGGCCGCCATGGCCATCTCCAGGTAACCGGCACCCGGGAAAAGCACTGTGCCGTGAATGACGTGCGCATCCAGGTATCCGGTCTCCCGCCTGTCCAGGGTTACCTCCCAGGTGGGCTGCGCGGACGGCAGACGGTGACCGAGCAACGGATGACCCGTATCGACGCCCGTGGTCCGACGTTTCTGCGGCGTCGGTTCCTCGCCCGAGTCATACCAGTGGCGTTCGCGCTGCCACGGATACGAAGGCAGCGCCACGCAGCGCCCGTCGGGATACAGGCTCCGCCAGTCCACGGGCCGGCCGCGCACATGCAGATTTGCCAGGCTTTGCAGCATGACCTGCCGTTCGTCCCCCTCGCGCCGCAGGGTAGGCAGCACGGTGGCGGTTCTGCCGTGCTCGGCAAGATTCTCCGAAATGGGCGGCGCGAGGACCGGATGCGGGCCGACCTCGATGAACAGTTCGCAGTCCTCGGCGATCAGCCGGTCCGTGGCGGCCGCGAACAGGACTGGCTGGCGCACGTTGCGCCACCAGTAGGCCGCGTCGAGATCCACGCCATTCATCCAGTCACCGGCGGTGGCAGAGACGAACGGAATGCTCGACGGCCCGGGGCGGAGTTCGTGCAGCACGTGGAGAAATTCCTCCCGTATCGTCTCCATCTGCGGTCCGTGGTACGGCACCTGCACGGGCAGAAAGCGGGCGAAGCGCTGCTGCGCGGTGAGGGTCTCGGCAATGTGTTCCAGAGCGTCCCCGGTGCCGGAGAGGGTCACCGACTCCGGCGCGTTGACCGCTGCCAGGGAAACGGCGTCCTCATCATGGGCAATGGCGCGCATGGCCTCCTCGGGCGAGATCGCCGCGGCGAGCATGCGACCGGTGCCGGTGGTCCGGTGCTGTAGCCGGCCGCGGTGGAAGGCCAGAATCACAGCGTCGGGGAGTGTCAGAGCTCCCGATACGCACGCGGCTGCCATCTCGCCGGAGCTGTGGCCCACCACGACATCCGGTACGATCCCCCAGGAGCGCCACAGGGCCGCAAGTGCGAGTTGTACGGCGAAGTTCGCCACATGGGCGACATCGGCATCACCGACCCGGGACGTCTCCGCATCTCTGGACAGCTCCTTCAGCAGCGACCAGCCGGCCAGCGGTTGCAGGGTTGCGTCCACTTCTTCCAGGGTGTGCCGGAATACCGGCTCCTCCTCCAGAAGCTGCCGCCCCATGCCCCACCACTGCGGACCCATTCCGGGAAAGACGAACGCCAGGCGGGGGGCGTCGCCTTTCAGCGCATGGCCTGATGCGGCGCCAGCTCGCTGTTCCCCGTCCAGGAATGCGTCCAGGGACGCGATGCTCTCAGCCCGCGAGCGGGCCACTATCGCCAGCCGCTCGCTGTGGTGGCTGCGTCGCACGGCGGCGGTGTAGCAGAGGTCGTGCAGCAATTCCTCGTGTGCAGCACGCAAGTGCTCGCGATACCGGCTCGCCAGCTCCTGCAGCGCTTCCGGGCTACGGGCCGAGATGGTCAGCACCTTTGCCCGGTGGTCGTCGGCGGCCTGCGACTGTACGTTATGCGTTGGCGGCTCCGCCAGCACGACATGGGCGTTGGCACCGCCGAATCCGAACGAGTTGACCCCGGCCAGGGCCTGCCCGCTCGTGGCGGGCCACGGCTCCAGTTCGGTGGGCACGCGCAGACCGAGTTCGTCGAACGGAATCGCCGGGTTGGGCTCGCAGAAATGCAGGTTCGGTGGGATCTGCCGGTGTTCCAGCGCAAGCGCGGCCTTGATCAGACCAGCCATTCCCGCGGCGGCCTCGAGATGCCCCAGGTTCGTCTTCACTGAACCGAGCAGGCAGGGTGCGCCGGCAGCGCGACCGGCGGTGAGTACCCGGCCGATGGCTTCGGCCTCCACAGGATCTCCGGCCGGCGTGCCGGTTCCGTGGGCCTCCACGTACTGGATCTCTGTTGGCGCCACGCCGGCATTGCAGAGTGCCTGCCGCAGCATGTCGCCTTGCGCCGCAGCACTGGGTAGGCTCATGCCGGTGGTGCGCCCGTCCTGGTTGACGGCGCTGCCACGGACGACCGCATGGACGGGGTCCCCGTCCGCGAGCGCCCGGGCCAGGGGCTTGAGAATGATGACACCTGTTCCCTCGCTACGGACGTAGCCATCCGCACTGGCGTCAAAGGCGCGACAGCGGCCGTTCGGCGACAGCATCGACGCCTTGCAGAACCCCATGGTCACTTCCGGCGCCAGGAGCACCCCGACCCCGCCGGCAATGGCGACGTCACACTCGCTGGATGCGAGGCTGCGGCAGGCGAGGTGCACCGCGGTGAGCGAGGACGAGCAGGCCGTGTCGACGGTGAAGCTCGGCCCGCGCAGGTCCAGCAGGTAGGACACGCGATTGGCCGCGATACACGCCGCGGTGCCGGCGTTGACGTGGGCGTCGATTCGATGCCG
>SKYZ01000031.1 GCA_007127625.1 Aquisalimonas sp.
ACGTTGTCCTGGGCGTCCAGGGCGTCCCAGAGGGACTCCAGGGCGTAGACCCGGCGGGCGGCGAAGTACGCGCGGGCCACGTCGCCAGCGGCGACGCCGGTCTTGTCCTGCATGCGGAACAGGAACCCGGCGCCCATGCGGTTGAGCATGTCGTTGGTGACCTGGGTGGCGATGATCTCCCGGCGCAGTCGGTGATCCGGCATGAACGCCCGATGCCCCTCCTGCAGGGGCCGGGGGAAATAGCGCACCAGGATGTCCTGCAGACTCTCGTCATCCACCAGATCACTGTCCACCAGGGTCTGGAAGCCGGTGAGCTTGGCGTAGGCCAGCAGCACCGCGAGCTCGGGGCGGGTCAGCCCCTGACCGGCCTGGGCCCTCTCCTCCAGTTCCACGTCGTCCGGCAGCGCTTCCAGGGCGCGATCCAGTTCGCCGGCCTGCTCGAGAGCGCGGAGCTGGCGGGCGTGCTCGCCCACCAGTTCGCCGGCGCCGGCACTCATGGTGCTCACGGCCTCGGTCTGACGGTAGTTGTCCGTTAGCACCAGCCTGGCCACTTCCTCGGTCATCTCGGCCAGCAGGCGACTGCGCTGCTTGGCGGTGAGGTCGCCCCGTTCCATTTCCTCGTTGAGCAGGATCTTGATGTTCACCTCGTGGTCGGAGCAGCTCACGCCCCCGGCGTTGTCGATGGCATCAGTATTGATATAGCCGCCCCGGCGGGCGAACTCCACCCGTCCCCGCTGGGTCACGCCGAGGTTGCCGCCCTCGCCCACAACGCGACAGCGCAGCTGTCCGGCGTCCACGCGGATGGCGTCGTTGGCGCGGTCACCCACCTCCAGGTGCGTCTCCGTGGAGGCCTTGATGTAGGTGCCGATGCCGCCGTTCCAGAACAGGTCGACCGGCGCCTGGAGGATGGCGTGCATGAGCTCGTTGGGGGTGAGCCGCTCGGCCTCGATGTCCAGGGCCTGGCGTGCTTCGGGGCTCAGCTCGATGGACTTGGCGGAGCGCGGAAAGATACCGCCACCCCGGGACATCAGTTTGCGGTTGTAGTCGTCCCAGCTGGAGCGCGGCTTACGGAACAGCCGCTGGCGTTCGGCGTAACTGGTGGCGGGGTCAGGCTCGGGATCGATGAAGATATGGCGGTGATCGAAGGCGGCCACCAGTCGGATGTGTTCCGAGAGCAGCATGCCGTTGCCGAACACGTCGCCGGACATGTCGCCGACGCCCGCCACGGTGAAGGGCTCGTTCTGGATGTCGTGGCCGAGCTCGCGGAAGTGGCGCATCACCGCCACCCAGGCTCCACGGGCCGTGATGGCCATCTTCTTGTGGTCGTAGCCGTTGGAGCCGCCGGAGGCGAAGGCGTCCTGGAGCCAGAAGCCGTACTCCTGGGCAATGCCGTTGGCGATGTCCGAGAAAGTGGCGGTACCCTTGTCGGCGGCCACCACCAGATAGGGGTCGTCGTCATCGTGGCGCACCACCGACGGCGGCGGTTCGATCCGCTCGCCCGCGTAGTTGTCGGTGACATCCAGCAGGGCGCTGATGAATGTGCGGTAACAGGTCTCCACTTCCGCCGGCTGCGCGTCGCGCTCCTCGGGTAGCTGCTTGGCGATGAAACCGCCCTTGGCCCCCACCGGGACGATGACGGCGTTCTTCACCATTTGCGCCTTCATCAGGCCTAGCACTTCGGTGCGGAAGTCCTCCTTGCGCTCCGACCAGCGGAGCCCGCCGCGCGCCACCTTGCCGCCGCGCAGGTGCACGCCCTCGGTGCGTGGCGAGTAGACGTAGATCTCGTAGGCCGGCCAGGGCCTGGGCATCTCGGGGATGTCGGCCGGGATGAGCTTGAAGCTCAAGGCCGCTTTGCGTGCGCCGACGGCGTCGCGCTGGTAGGCGTTGGTGCGCACGGTGGCCTGGATGGCGGCCAGCAGCCGGCGCAGCATGCGGTCCTCGTCCAGGCTGGGCACGTCCACCAGGGCGCGCTCGATCTGCTCGGCCAGCCGTGCGGAGCGCTTGGCGTCGCAGCGCTCCGGGTCGAAGCGGTTGTGGAACAGGCGGATCAGCAGCCGCGCGATGCGCGGATTGTTGGCCAGGGTCTCTTCCATGTACGCCTGGCTGTAGGGGGTTCCCGCCTGACGCAGGTAGCGGCTGTAGGCCCGGAGGATGGCGATCTCGTCCCAGCTCAGCCGCGCGGCCAGCACCAGGTGGTTGAAGCCGTCGTCCTCGGCGTGGCGATACCAGACGGCGGCGAAGGCCTGCTCCACGTTGTCGCGCAGCTGTTCAACGTCGAGATCACCGCCCGGGTAGCGCAGGCCGAAGTCGTGGATCCAGGCGTTCGCCGTGCCGGTGCCCCGCGGCTGCACCAGGTAGGGGCGTTCGTCCAGCACGCGCACACCCATGTGCTCCAGCACCGGCAGGGCATCGGACAGGGTGATACTGCCACCGCGATGGTAGAGCCGCAGCCGCAGCGTATCCTCGGGCGCCTCCAGGGGGCGGTAGAGGACGATATTGAGGGTGTTGTGGGTGTCCAGCTCCTCCAGGCGCTCGATGTCGTGGGCGGCAACCCGGGCCGAGGTGTCCTCCCGATAGGCGGCGCTGAAGCTCTGGCCGTAGCGCTCGTACAGGAGGTTGCCGCGGGCCTCGCCGCAGTAGTCGCGCAGGGAGTCGTGGAGGTCGTCGGTCCAGGCGCGGATGGTCTGCGCCAGCCGCTGTTCCAGCTCCGCGGTGTCCACCTCCAGGGAAGCGCCTTCGCGCACATGGACGATGAAGTGGATGCGCGCCAGCACCGACTCCGAGAGGTTCACGGTGAATTCGCAGTGCGCGGCCTCGTAGGACGCTTCCAGCAGTGCCTGCATGCGCTGGCGGACATCGGTGTTGTAGCGGTCCCGGGGCACGAAGACCAGGCAGGAGACGAAGCGCCGGTAGGTGTCCTCGCGCACGAACAGTCGTACCCGCTGACGCTCCTGCAGTTGCAGGATGCCCGTGGCGATCTCGTAGAGCCGCTCCGGGTGGATCTGGAACAGCTCGTCCCGCGGGAAGGTCTCGAGAATGTTGATCAATGCCTTGCTGGCGTGCCCGGGATGGGGCAGGTCGGCGCGTTCCAGTACTGTCTGGATCTTGCGGCGCAGCAGCGGGATCGCCCGCGGGTTCCGGTTGTACGCCGCCGAGGTGTACAGGCCGAGGAAGCGGTGCTCACCAATCACCCGACCGTGTTCGTCCAGTCGCTTCACGCCCACATAGTCCATGTAGCCCGGGCGATGGACCGGCGCCCGGTGGGTGGACTTGGTCAGGATCAGGGGTTCGGGGTCCCGGGCCAGGGCGCGCACCGCCTCGGGCAGGGCGCTGAAACTGTCGGAGCGGTCCTTGTCGCTCAGCCGGCGCAGGATGCCGAGACCGGAGCCCTTGACCGGCATCAGTGCGTCCTGCCCGTTGCGGGTCTCCAGGTCGTAGCAGCGGTAGCCGAGAAAGGTGAAGTGGTCCGCGCTCAACCATTCCAGAAAGGCGATGCTCTCGTCCCGGTCCGCGCCCTCGGCCAGGACGGTTTCCAGCTGCCGACGCGCCTCCTCCATGCGTTGGTGCATGGGTTTCCAGTCCGCCACCACCAGGTCAACATTCTCCAGCACGGTGGTGACTTCCCGTTCTATGGCCTCCAGGCGCTCGGTGGAGCTCTGGCGGTCCACTTCGAAATGCATGCACGCCTCCGCCTGGCCGCCGTTGTCCGGGGCGACGGACTCGATCTCGCCCCGGGCGTTGCGCCCCAGTGGGATGATGGGATGGATGATCAGGTGCACGGTCAGGCTCTGGCGGTTCAGCGCCATGGCCAGCGAATCCACCAGGAACGGCCGATCCGGGCACACGATCTGGACGATGGTGTGGGTGGATTCCCAGCCGTGGTGCTCCGGCTCGGGATTGTAGACGTGGACGCGGTGTTGATCGCCACGGCGCTTACGCGCCAGGTGCCAATGGGACAGGGCGGCGCCGTAGAGATCGGTGGCCCGCCGGGTGATCAGGTCGTCCGCTGCGACCCGGGCGAAGAACCAGCGCACGAACGTGGTGATGGCGTCCTGCTCGTCGGGGGCGCATCGCTCGGCAATCCGCTGCTCGACGGCCTGCAGGAGTTCGGTGTTGCGTTGCTCGGCGCTCGTGGTCATGGGACACCGCCATTGTTGTTCTTCGCCT
>SKYZ01000039.1 GCA_007127625.1 Aquisalimonas sp.
CCGGCATGACCACGCGACCGAGCCGCCGGCGCTCCATCGCCTCACCCAGCCCCTCCAGGCCGTCGCCAGCCCGCATGGGGGCTCCCCGGCGGACGTACAGGACAAGGCCGGATCGGGCAAAAACCTCCCCCGGATTCTCCACTTCCCCGGCCTCGATCAGGTCTTCAATCACCTGCTGGTCGGCGGAGAGGAACAGATTATAGGGGGCCCCGGCGGCGATCTGCCGACCGAGTTCCCTGGAGTTCGCCAGGGAGACGTGCACGGGAGCGCCACCATTACGCTCGAACGCAGCGGCCAGGTCCGTCATGGCATCGCCCAGAGCGGCATCGGTGGCGATGCGCGCAACGGGTTGCTGTTGCGCCTGCGCGACAGCGGCCAGCGCGCACATCACGATGGCCACCGCCAGTCCGAGTCTCCAGATCACGGATCGCGCCTCCCGGGGTAAGCTCAGGCCCATGGTGCCGCGATTGGTCGATGACCGCCAGCGACCCCGCCCGGAGCCCTGGTGCGGGCGTTACCGTGCACCACAAACCGTTACCCCTAGTAACACATCCTGTCACCGCGTTCGCGATAACCCCTTGAGCGGGAACACACCACCCAGTGGCACCGCTTATGCATAGTCGAACAGGAGAAACTGCCAGCGTCCGGGATCACCGTGAGCGATAACGCCAACAACAATCGGCAGACGGAGGAGATCGGCGACGAGGTGCTGAACGTCGTCAACTTCCTGCGCCGTCACCCGCCATTCGACCGCATGGATCGTACAGCCGTGCGCGACATGGCGTATCGCCTGGAGCTTGGCCGCTACCCCGCCGGCACCACCATCGCCGACCCGGGCGACGGACCCGCATCGCGCCTGTTCATCGTACTTCAGGGGCGCGTGCGCGGCGGCAACCCGGCACAGACCCACGATGAGGGCGGTGACTCCTGGGAGCTGCTGCCCGGCGAGTGCTTTCCGGTGGGCGCCCTGCTCGCCCGCCGCCCCGTGCGCACGGTGCACGAGGCGGTGGACGACACCGAATGCCTGGAGCTGGAGTGGTCGGATTTCACCGAACTGCTGGAAACCTCAACCACCTTCAACGACTTCTGCACCCATCGCCTGTCCACACTGCTGAACACCATGAAACGCGAGGTCCAGGCCGACGCCCTTCGCGGGCTCGGTGACGATACCTCGCTGAACATCCCCTTGGGGACGCGCCTGCGGCGGGCACCAGTGACCTGCCACGCCAACACGCTGGTGCGTCAGGCACTGGAATCCATGAACACAGAGCATGTCGGCAGTATCGTGGTCACCGACGGCAGCCACCGCCCCGTGGGCGTGTTCACGCTGCGCGACCTTCTCGGCCGCGTCGCGCTGCCGGAACGCGCCCTTGACACCCGCATCGACGAGGTCATGACGCCGGACCCGGTCTGCCTGCCCCGCTCCGCATTCGCCTTCGAGGCCGCCATGCTCATGGCCCAGCACGCGATCCACCACGTCTGCGTGGTGGATCGCGGCCGCCTGGTGGGCGTGATTTCCGAGCGCGACCTGTTCTCCATGCAGCGTGTCGGCCTGGTGAACCTGAGCAAGACCGTGGCCCGGGCGGAAACCGTGGCGGACCTCGCCCGGCTGCGCCCGGACATCCACCAGCTGGTGGACCAGATGCTGGCCCAGGGCGTGCGCGTGGCGCAGATCACGCAGATGATCACCATGATCAACGACCAGATCACGCGCCGGCTCATCGAACTGCATCTGCGCGCGGCCACCGATTTGCCCGATGTCCAGTTCTCCTGGGTCGCCTTCGGCAGCGAGGCCCGCCAGGAGCAGACACTGAAGACGGACCAGGACAACGGCGTCATCTTCCGCACCCCCGACGGCATGACCCCGGACCAGGTCCGCGACGCGCTCACACCGGTGTTGCGCCGCATCAACGAGGCGCTGGATCAGTGCGGCTATCCGCTGTGCCAGGGCAATATCATGGCGAGCAACCCGGAGTGCTGCCTCAGCTTCGAGGAGTGGCAACATCGTTTTACCCGCTGGATCGACCAGGGTACGCCGGAGCACCTGCTGCAGGCCTCGATCTTTTTCGATTTCCGCACCATCGTCGGTGACGCGGAGGACGTCGAGGAACTGCGCTACTGGCTGCTGGACCGCACCGCGCGAAACAGCCGTTTCCGCCGGCAGATGGCCGCCAATGCCCTGCAGTTGCGCCCGCCGCTGGGGGTGTTCCGCTCCTTCCGGGTGGACTCCCGCGGCGAGTACCGCAATACGCTGAACCTCAAGCTCAACGGCGTCACCCCGTTCGTGGACACGGCGCGGCTGTTTTCGCTGGCACACCGACTACCGGCCACCAACACGCTTTCACGGCTGCGTCTTGCCGCGGACGCCCGCATCGTCGACCCTGGCGATGTCGACGCGTGGTCTGACGCCTATGATTACATCCAGATGCTGCGCATGCGCATCAACCAGGAACAGCGCGCTGCGGGTGAACCCCTGAGCAACCGGGTGGACCCGACCGCGCTCAACGACCTTGATCGACGCGTTCTCAAGGAGGCTTTTCGCGAAGCGAGGCAACTACAGCAACGACTTGAAAGCACTTATCAGCTCTAGAGCAGGCGATTGACGAATCGCAAAACGGAGGAGAAACCATGTCTGAAAACACAGACGAACGCCAAACAGCACGCCTGGAGTACTGGCGCCGCAACATCAAAGTCATCGGGATCCTACTGGCCATCTGGGCCACGGTCTCGCTGGTCCTCGGCATTCTGCTGGGGCCGGCGCTGAACCAGGTGGCCTCCATCGGGGGGTACCCACTGGGCTTCTTCATTGCCCAGCAGGGATCCATCTACGTCTTCCTCGCGCTGATCTTCTTCTACGCGTGGTACATGAACCGACTCGACCGCGAGTTCGGCGTCGAAGAATAACAAAAGGGGGGGATTGCACTGATGGATGGACAACAGATCATGAACCTCTCCGTCGTGGGCCTCACGTTCGCGGTGTATATCGGCATCGCGATCTGGGCCCGCACGGGGAGCACGTCCGAGTTCTACGTGGCCGGCAAGGGGATTCACCCCGTGGCCAACGGCATGGCCACGGCGGCGGACTGGATGTCCGCGGCCAGCTTCATCTCCATGGCCGGCCTGATCGCGTTCCTGGGGTATTCCGGGGGCGCCTACCTGATGGGGTGGACCGGTGGCTACGTGCTCATGGCACTGCTGCTCGCCCCGTATCTGCGCAAATTCGGCAAGTTCACGGTGCCCGAGTTCATCGGTGACCGGTTCTACTCGAAGGGGGCGCGCATCATCGCGGTGATTTCGCTGCTGGTCATGTCCATCACCTACGTGATCGGGCAGATGCGCGGTGTGGGTATCGCCTTCTCCAACATCCTGGAGGTCCCGCTGGAAGTGGGTCTGCTCTCGGGCATGGCGGTGGTGTTCCTGTACTGCGTGTTCGGCGGCATGAAGGGCATCACCTATACCCAGATCGCGCAGTACGTGGTGATGATCTTCGCCTACACGGTGCCGGCCATCTTCATCTCCCTGACCATCACCGGGATCCCCATCCCGCAGATCGGTCTGGGTGCCACCACTGCCGGCGGCGGTGGCGAGTTCCTGATCCAGGCACTGGACAAGACCCTGGTGGAGATCGGCTTCGCGCCCTACAGCGAACTGGCGAACATGAGCATGCTGAACATGTTCCTGCTCACCCTGTCGCTGATGATCGGTACTGCGGGGCTGCCCCACGTCATCGTGCGCTTCTTCACGGTTCCGAAGATGGCCGATGCCCGCCGCTCCGCCGGCTGGGCACTGGTCTTCATCGCCATCCTCTACACCACTGCCCCGGCCGTTGGTGCCATGGCCATGTGGAACACCCTGAACACCGTCATCGACGAACCGACGGAAATCTGGGACAACCGCGAGGCTCTGGCCGAGCCGGATGCCTGGATGGCGTACGACGAGCAGCCCGGCTGGATGCGGCACTGGAGCGAAGCCGGCCTGCTGACCATCACCGACCATAACGAGGACGGGCATCTCCAGTACTACAACGAAGACGACGACGAGATGGCGGCCTTCGCCGCGGAACACGGTTGGCAGGGCTCGGAGCTCGAGATCGACCGTGACATCATCGTCCTGGCCAACCCGCAGATCGCCGGTCTGCACCCCATCGTGGTCGCCCTGGTGGCGGC
>SKYZ01000371.1 GCA_007127625.1 Aquisalimonas sp.
ACGCACTGGAAGGCGACCACGGCCTACCTGCTGACGGACCAGGCCTACGCCGTCAGCATCACGCAGTTCGTGCACGGCCGACTGGACGGTCCGAAACAGTGGTTCTATCTGGGCGCGGCACTGCCGCTGTGGGTCGTATGGCTGTTCGCCACCGCACTTGGGGTATGGCTGGGGGCGGCTGTCCCACCGGCATGGCAGGTGGGTTTTGCCCTGCCCCTGGTGTTCCTGGTCCTCCTGGTCCCGGTGATTCGCGACCGGCCCAGTGCCATCGCCGCCATTACCGGCGGTGGCATTGCCCTGGCCGCCCACGATGCGCCCTATCACCTCGGGCTGAGCATTGGCGCCGTGGCCGGGGTAACAGCCGGTGTCATCGCCGAGTTGGCCCTGCACCGCCGGAGACGGGAAACATGACTACCTGGGTTCTGTGGACAGTCATTGTCGTTATCGGGATCGGCACGTTCCTGTTCCGCTTCGCCGGGCTGCAACTGCTGGGCGGACGCAGCCTGCCCGACGGGGTCATGCGGGTGCTGCGCTATGTACCGGCGGCTGTCATCGCCGCCATCGTGGTACCAGCCATTGTCCAGGGAGGCCCGGCCCCCGGGTTCACGCTGGAGAACACTCGCCTGCTGGCCGGACTGGTGGCCGCCGTCGTGGCCTGGGGCACCCGCAGCGTGCTGGGCACGCTGGCCGCGGGCATGGGCACCCTGTGGCTGCTGGAGTGGTTGCTCGGGTCCTGACTGCCGGCCCGCTGTGCCGTCAGCGTGATCTGAGTCAAGCGCCACCACCCCGAATCTGGTACTACTTGGAGGTCGGTCACTGGCCAGGGGGTTCGCCATCATGCACGGCTCCGGTTCACTACGGCGGTGGCGCCTGAGCGCGACGCTGCTCGCCCTGTACGTGGGGCTGGTGCTGCTGCCCGTCGCCCTGGCTGCGGTTCAGGGGCTGGAGGCGCGGCCCTGGCGGGACGAGCTGGCCACCGGACTTGGCCTTGCCGGGTTTACCATGCTGTTGATGGAATTCCTGCTTTCCGGCCGGTTCAAGAGACTGTCAGCACAGGTGGGGCAGGACCGGGTCATGCAATTCCACCAGGTGATGGCCTACGTCCTTGTGGGCTTTCTGCTGCTCCACCCCTTCCTGTACAGCCTGCCCATGGGAGATACGCCTCCCACCGTCCCGCCGGGAGAGGAGTGGCTGCGACTTCCCCTTTGGCCCGGCCTCACCGGCATGTTTGCCTGGGTTCTGCTGGCGATGCTGGTGTTCATGGCCATTGCCCGCGATGAACTCCCCATGCGCTACGAGGCCTGGCGCATCAGCCACGGACTGGGCGCGCTCCTGATCGCCCTGTTCGGGCTGCACCATACCCTCGAGGCCGGCCGCTACAGCCAGGACGTCTGGCTCACCGGGTTCTGGGTGCTCGCCGTCCTGGTCGCCGTGGCGTCACTGATCCACGTCCACGTCATCATCCCTTTACGTCAACGGCGTTATCCACTCAGGGTGGCCACGGTGCGGCAGGAGGCGGAACGGACCTGGACGGTGGAGCTGGAGCCTGACACCGAGGCAGGCCATCCCGGGTCTCCGTTCCCTTACCGGGCCGGCCAGTTTGCGTGGCTCAAGCTTGAACGCCCCCTGTTCCGCATCACCGAACACCCGTTCTCCATCGCCTCGGCGCCCGCCCAGTGGCCACGGATCGCCTTCGCCATCAAGGAGGCCGGGGACTTCACCAACGGCATCGGCGAACTCGCCCAGGGAACCCGCGCCTATCTCGACGGCCCCTATGGCCATTTCACGCTGGACGAAAACGACGCCCGACCGCTGGTGCTCGTCGGCGGCGGTATCGGCATGGCCCCGATCATGGCACTGCTTCGCGAATTGCGGGCACGCCAGTCACACCGCACACTCGTCGTGGTTCAGACGAACCGAAGCACCGCTCAACAGCTCTACACCGCTGAACTGGAGGACTTGACCAGGGAGCTCGATCTACGCGTGCACTACATGCTCTCCGACCCCCCCGAGGACTGGAACGGCCTCATCGGTCTTCCCGACGCAACACTCGTGCAGCAGGTCGTCCGGTTGCCACTGCAGGACTGTGTCTATTACCTCTGCGGCCCACCGGCAATGATCGACACCCTGGAGCACGGGCTGCTGAGCCGTTTGCGCATTCCCGCCGGCCAGGTCGTGTCCGAGCGCTTCCGCTACACCCTGGGAACTCGCCGGGGCTCCAGCACGCGACTGCTGACGGCCGCGATCGGTTCGGCCCTGGTCATCCTCGCGGGCGTCGCCTGGTTCGCGGTGCGGTAGCAACGGCATGAGCGAGGCAAATGACACCGGACGCACCGGGCGCCTGGTCGGTTTTCTTGCGGCCCCCCTCGTTGCCGCCGTGCTCATGGTGCTCGGCCCGCCCGAAGGGCTCCACGGCGACGCCTGGACCGTGGCGGTGCTGACACTGTTCATGGCCACCTGGTGGATCACCGAGGTGGTTCCGATCCCGGTCACCGCCCTGCTGCCAATCGTTGTCCTGCCGGTAGCCGGCGTTGGCACACCGGCGGACATTACCGCTCCGTATGCCAACCCGCTGGTGTTCCTCTTCCTGGGCGGCTTCGTCATCGCCCTGGCCATCCAGCAGTGGGGGCTGCACCGGCGCATGGCCCTGCTGCTGCTCCACTACTGCGGGCAACGGCCGGATCACGTGGTCGGGGGCTTCATGGCCGGCAGTGCGGGGCTCAGCATGTGGGTGAGCAATACGGCCACTGCCGCCATGATGCTGCCCATCGGCCTGTCCGTGCTCGCCGTCATGGACACGGCCCGGGGTGCACACGACGCGACGTCACAGCACCGCTTCTCCCTGGCGCTGCTGCTGGGCATTGCCTTCGGCGCGAACATCGGCGGCATGGGGACGCTCATTGGCACGCCACCCAACGCCATTCTGGCGGGCTTCATGAGCGACACCTACGGCGTGCAGATCGGCTTCGGCCAGTGGATGGCGGTGGGCATGCCGGTGAGCCTGCTGTTGCTGCTGGCGTGCTGGTGGGTACTGACACGGTGGGCATTTCCGCTTGACCGCCGTCCCGCCGAGGGGATCAGCGCCATCATTCGCGATCGCCGTGCCGAGCTGGGGCGACTCTCCGGTAGCGAGCGGCGCGTGTTGCTGGTATTCCTGGTCACGGCCCTGGCCTGGGTATTCCGACCGCTGCTGGAAACCGTCACGGCGGCCTCCATCTCCGACGCCGGGATTGCCATCACGGCTGCAGTGGCCCTGTTTTTCCTGCCGGCTGCCGGCCCGCGCCGCGCCGCCCTGCTGGACTGGAAGAGCACCCGCGAGCTGCCCTGGGGCGTGATCATTCTCATCGGCGGCGGCTTGAGCCTGGGCAACGCCATCGAAGCCAGCGGCCTTGCCGCCGCCGTTGCGCAACAGCTCATCGCCCTGGGCGCCTGGCCATTGGTCCTGGTGGTCACCGCCGTGGTGGGCCTGACCATGCTGCTCAGCCATGTAGCCAGCAACACGGCCACCGCGGCCACACTCATGCCGGTGGTCACCAGTGTGGCACTATCCATTGACCAGCCACCCCTGGTGCTCGCCGTGGCCGTCGCCCTGGCCGCCTCCTGCGCCTTCATGCTGCCGGTGGCCACACCGCCAAACGCCATCATCTTCGGCAGCGAACGCCTGCGGGTGGCGGACATGGCCCAGGCGGGCTGGCGAGTCACCCTGGCGGCGATTCCCCTGATCCTTGCCGGCAGTCTGATGATCACCCCGTGGTTGCTCTTGCGGTAGCGGGGGCGACGACCGTGCCACAGCGTCGCCCGCTCTTGTTCTGGATCAATTCCCGGGACCCTCGCCCTCGATACACTGCCTTGAACATGCAATTCACCTGCATTTTACGAGGCAGCAAGAATGGCACCCCCTCTGCTCTCCATCGGTTTCCGGCCGTTCTTTCTGGCTGCCTCCTGGTTCGCCGTGCTGGTGATGGTGGTTTGGCTGAGTTTCCTGATCACCGGCGCACCGTCTCCCGGCCCCTGGAACCCGACACTGTGGCATGGTCATGAGCTGCTGTTCGGTTTCACCGCGGCGGTAATTGCCGGATTCCTGCTCACCGCCGCGCAGAACTGGACCAAGCGGCAGACCTGCACCCCGCGTAGCCTCGTGGTTCTGGTCACCCTGTGGCTGGCGG
>SKYZ01000269.1 GCA_007127625.1 Aquisalimonas sp.
CTAACCCGGGCGGGGTAGGCGGTGATTTGATCTTCGTCAACCCGGACCTCATCAGGTGTCATGGCGACGGGAAACCTGCGATCATCATCGAGCACCGCGGCGGTTGCTGCGGGGCGGAGATACTGCGGGTGGATCGCGGGAGGTGGCTGGCATGCGAATGGCCGTCATTGGTGCGGGCGGAGTTGGCGGATATTACGGTGCGCGCTGGCTCGCGGCGGGCAATTCGGTCACGTTCGTGGCCCGTGGTAGGCACCTGGAGCAGTTGGGTGCCCACGGCTTGCATGTGGAGCATCCCCAGTTCCGCTACCGGGGCGCGGTCCATGCGTGCGACCTCGATGGTCTCTGCGCCGGCGATCCGGGCGAGTTCGATCTGCTGGTGTTGGCGGTAAAATCCGCTGCCACCCACACCATCGGGGCGACCTTGGATGACTGGTTCCATCGCTGCGGCCGTCGCGTGCCTGTGCTTTCCATGCAGAACGGCGTCGACAACGAGGCGGAGCTGGCCGCTGCCCTGGGGCAGGACGCGGTCATCGGCGGGCTGGCGCTGCGGGTCGGTACGCACGTGGAGGCGCCGGGCCGGATCACGGCCAGTGGGGCGGGACAGGTGGTGACCGGGCCCTGGCCGAATCGCGAGGAGGCGGTTGCCGGGCCCGCAACCGACATCCTTCCCGCTTTCGTGCAGGCGGCGGACGCCGCCGGCACACCGGTGATCGAGACCGGTGACATCCGTCGCGAGCTGTGGCGCAAACTGGTGATCAACAACGGGCTCAACCCGATTTCCGCGCTCACCGGCTGGGACAGCCGTCGGTTGACCCGCAACTCGGACACCGTGGCGACCATACGACGGCTCATGCACGAGGCGGCCGCCGCCGCCCGGGCGGATCGGGTGATGCTCGACGGCACCGACGTGGACGAGATGTTCCAGCTCATTCATGACCTGGACCCGATCAAGACCTCCATGCTGGTGGACCGGGAGCACGGCCGGCCCATGGAACTGGATGCCATCTGCGGTGCGGTGATGGCGCGGACGCGACAGCTGGGTGAGGATGCGCCCGCCACGGAACTGCTGTCCGGATTCCTGCGCAACGGGATCTGGTCGACGGAGCCTGACCGTGACGATGCATGAGGGCGATCCCGTTTCCCAGGGGATGCCAGCGGCGTCGCTGCCGCAGGGCATCCGCTCGCGCATGGTCGACAATGGCCATGGGCTGCGCATGCACCTGCTGGAGGCCGGGAAGCCGGGCGCCCGGCGGGGCTGTGTCGTGCTGTTGCACGGCTTCCCGGAGCTCGCCTACACCTGGCGCAAGGTGATGCTGCCGCTGGCGGCCGAGGGGTTCCATGTCATTGCTCCGGACCAGCGCGGCTACGGCTGGACTCTCGGCTGGGACGATCGCTATGACGGGGATCTGCGCCAGTACCACGTGCTCGCGCTGGTCCGCGACGTGATCGGGCTGGTGCAGGCCCTGGGCCACACCTCGGTGTCTGCCGTCGTCGGGCACGACATGGGCTCGACGGTGGCTGCCTACTGCGCTCTGGCCCGCCCGGACCTGTTCCGCTCCGTTGCTCTGATGAGCGCGCCGTTTGCCGGGCCGCCGCCGTTTCCGCCGGTGGAGGGGCGGGCCGCTCCCGCCGGCGAGGACCTGGATGAAGCGCTGGCGACCCTGGAGCCGCCACGGAAGCACTACCAGACCTACTACCGCGGCCGCGAGGCGGCGGCGGACATGCTCCATTGCCCCCAGGGCGTGCACGACTTCCTGCGCGCCTATTTCCACCACAAGAGTGCCGACTGGCCCGGCAACCGGCCGGAGCCACTGCCGTCGTCACGGGCCTCGGATCTGGCGCGGATGCCCACCTACTACATCATGGAGAGGGACAAGGGGATGGCCGCCACGGCTGCCGCGGAGATGCCGACGCCGCAGCAGATTGCCGCCTGCGCCTGGCTTCCCGACGAAGAACTTGCCGTGTATTCACGGGCGTTCCGGCACACCGGTTTTCAGGGTGGTCTGCAGTGGTACCGGGCGTTCGCCGCGGTGGAAAACCGTCGGGAACTGCAGCTGTTCGCCGGGAGCATGCTGGATGTGTCGTCGTGTTTCATCGCCGGCCGGCAGGACTGGGGTGTCTACCAGGCGCCGGGCCGGTTCGAGCGCATGCAGGAGCGCGTGTGTACACGCATGCAGGGTGTCCACCTGATCGACGGCGCCGGGCACTGGGTGCAGCAGGAGGCGCCGGAGGCGGTGTCGGCGCGGCTGCTGGCATTCGTCACAGGGTGACGGGCGTGGCGGGTTGTCCAGCCAGCGTGTCGCGGACAATTTCCAGCCCTTGCCTGACCGCGTCCCGTGACACCGGCGCCGACAGCGCCAGCCGGACCGCTTCCGGGGCCGGGTGGCGGCCCACCGCGAAGGGCTCGCCGGTCTTGACCTGGACGCCGCGGCTTGCGCAGGCCTCTGTCAGTTCCTGGGCACGCCAGGGCTCGGGGAGTTCAAGCCACAGGTTGAAACCGTAGGGGCGGGCGCGGAACTGCAGGTCCGCGAACACCTCGGCCGCCAGCGCCTGGCGCGCGCCCAGCTCCTGGCGTTGCCAGCTTGCCAGCTCTCCGGCCAGGCCGGATTCGATCCAGCGGCACGCCAGCTCGGCGTTCAGCGGTGGTGCCATCCAGCAGTGACCACGCAGCGCGTCTGCCAGCGCCGGGCAGAGTCGTCGGGGCGCCCGTAGAAGGCCCACGCGAAGCCCGCCGGCGAGTATCTTCGAGCAACTGGTGATATAGACCACGTGGTCCGGCGCCATGTCCACGAGATTGGGCGGGCGCTCGCCGGCGGCCACCAGGTGTACGTCGTCCTCGATGATGGTGACGCCATGGTGCATGGCCACGCCCAGGAGATCCTGCCGGCGTGCCTCACCCATGCAGGCCGTGGTGGGGTTGTCCTGGTTTGGCATGCAGTAGACCGCCCGCACGCTGCGCTGCCTGCACAGCTCGGCCAGTGACGCCGGAACGATGCCCTGGTCATCCGTGGCCAGCGGCAGGAGTTCCAGCTGCTGTTGCCGTGCTGCGGCCAGCATGCCGGGGTAGGTCAGCCCGGCCGCCGCGACGGCATCGCCGGGGCGCGTGAGCACCTGCAGCGACAGGTGCAGCGCATGCAGCCCGCCCACGGTCAGCAGGAGTTCCTCCGTGTTCAGTGCCACGCTCCAGTCCTCCCTAAGCCAGGTCGCCAGCGTCTCACGGTGCCGGTGCAGCCCCGGCTCGGGCTGGTAGGACAGGGTGTCGCGGAGGGCCAGTGGGTCGTCGGCCAGGCGGCGAAGCGCGTCCGCCAGCATCGCCTCCCGGTGGGCCGGCACCGGGAAGGCGAGACCGAAGTCGATGGTGCCGGCATCGGCGTCCGCGGCCGGGATGCTGAAGTCCGTGAGCCCGCTGCGGGGTGCGCTCTCGCCGAGGACGTAAGTGCCACTGCCCACACGCCCTGTCACCAGTCCACGCCGCTCGGCTTCACCGTAACCGCGGGTGACCGTGCCCACCGTGACCCCGAGAGCGTCGGCCAGATGACGATGGGGCGGGAGTTTGGCACCCGGCGGCAGGGTGCCGTCGGTAACGGCGTCCGCAATGGCAGCGGCGATGGCCCGGTAGCGCGGGCCCGGATAACCGTCCAGTTCTGGTGTCCAGAATGTCATGGTGACAAAAAAGTCATTGCATTCGGTTGCTCCAGATTTAACCATTAAAGTAACTGAATATAAACATCTTTATCAGATGTTTTATTCTTATTGTACCCATACAATAGCAGCTGGATGTTTCCATGGGTGAACTCGACTTTCAGGGATTCTTCCTGCCCGTGATGCTCTTCGCCTTCGTTATGTCGGCGACACCGGGCCCGAACAACATCATGCTGACGGCGTCCGGGGCGAACTACGGCTTCCGGCGCACGCTGCCGCACATGCTGGGGATCTCCTGCGGCTTTCTGGCGCTGATTGCCACCGTGGCGGCGGGGCTGGGGGCGCTGTTCGTGGCCTATCCACCATTGCAGACCGCACTGCGGGTGGTGGGTAGCGCCTACCTGCTGTATCTGGCCTGGCGTATCGCCACGGCCAGCCCGGGGGGCACTGGTGGCGGCGAAGGCAAGCCCATCACGTTCCTGGAGGCGGCCGGTTTCCAGTTCGCCAATCCCAAGGC
>SKYZ01000392.1 GCA_007127625.1 Aquisalimonas sp.
GAGGCCAACCGCCACGAGCACTTCCACCGCGAGATCATGACCGAGATGGGTGAGCTGGGCTTCCTTGGCCCCACCATCCCGGAAGAGTTCGGCGGTGCCGGCGTAAACCATGTGAGTTATGGCCTGATCGCCCGCGAAGTGGAGCGCGTCGACTCCGGCTACCGCTCCGCCATGAGCGTGCAGTCGTCGCTGGTGATGCATCCCATCTACAGCTACGGCAGCGACGAACAACGCCAGAAATACCTGCCGAAGCTCGCCAGCGGCGAGTGGGTGGGCTGCTTCGGCCTGACGGAGCCCGATGCCGGTTCCGACCCGGGTGGCATGAAGACCCATGCCAAGAAGGTGGACGGCGGCTACAAGGTGTCCGGCTCCAAGACCTGGATCACCAACTCGCCCATCGCCGACGTGTTCGTGGTCTGGGCCAAGCTCGACGGCACCGTGCGCGGTTTCATCCTGGAAAAGGGCATGACGGGGCTGTCCGCACCCAAGCTGGAAGGCAAGTTCTCCCTGCGGGCCTCCATCACCGGGCAGATCGTCATGGACGAGGTGTTCGTGCCGGAAGAGAACTTGCTTCCCAACGTCCAGGGGCTCAAGGGGCCGTTCGGTTGCCTGAACAAGGCACGCTACGGCATCAGCTGGGGTTCCATGGGCGCCGCCGAGTTCTGCTTCCATCAGGCGCGGAAATATACCCTGGAGCGCAAGCAGTTCAACCGGCCGCTGGCCGCCACGCAGTTGATCCAGAAAAAGCTGGCCGACATGCAGACGGAGATCACCCTGGGCCTGCAGGGTTCGCTGCAGCTAGGTCGGCTGATGGACGCCGACAACTGGGCGCCTGAGATGATCTCGCTGATGAAGCGCAACAATTGCGGCAAGGCACTGGATATCGCCCGCACCGCGCGCGACATGCACGGTGGCAATGGCATCGCTGACGAGTACCATGTGATCCGTCACGTCATGAACCTGGAAGCAGTGAACACCTATGAGGGCACCCACGACGTTCACGCTCTCATCATGGGCCGGTCAATTACCGGTATCCAAGCGTTCACCGTCGAATAATACGGCCCCGCAGGGGCATGGACCTGTCAGGCCGTCCGCCGGGCGGCCTGCGCCGCGCTAGCAGGAGGAACAATCAATGGCTGAGAACGAAGCCGTGGAACGCGAAAGCATGGAATTCGACGTCCTGATCGTCGGCGCCGGGCCCTCCGGGCTTGCGGCGGCGATCCGGCTGCGCCAGCTCGCCCAGGAAGCCGGTAACGACGACTTCGCCGTGTGCGTGGTGGAAAAGGGCTCCGAAGTGGGCGCGCACATTCTCTCCGGCGCCGTCATCGAGCCCCGAGCGCTGAACGAGCTGATCCCGGACTGGAAGGACAAGGGCGCGCCGCTGAACACGCCGGCCGGCGATGACAGCTTCCTGCTGCTCACCGAGAGCAAGTCGTACAAGCTGCCCACGCCACCGCAGATGCACAACCACGGCAATTACATCGTCAGCCTGGGCAACGTCTGCCGCTGGCTGGGGGAGCAGGCCGAAGAGGCTGGTGCGGAGATCTACCCCGGCTTCGCCGCCGCCGAGGTCCTCTACCACGACGACGGCTCGGTGAAGGGCATCGCCACCGGCGCCATGGGCATCCAGAAGGATGGCACCCCGGGCCCGAACTACGAACCGGGCGTGGAACTGCACGCCAAGCAGACCCTGTTCGCCGAGGGCTGCCGCGGCTCCGCCAGCAAGGAAGTCATTGCCAACTTCAAGCTGGACAGTGACTCCGACCCGCAGACCTACGGCATCGGCATCAAGGAGCTCTGGGAAGTCCCCGCCGAGCAGCACGAACAGGGCAAGGTGGTGCACTCCGTGGGCTGGCCGGTGGACAGCAAGACCTACGGCGGCGCCTGGATGTACCACCTGGAGGACAACCTGGTCTCCATCGGCTATGTTATCGGCCTGGACTACAGGAACCCCTACCTCTCGCCCTTCGACGAGATGCAGCGCCTGAAGACCCATCCGGCCTTCCGCAAGCACCTGGAGGGCGGACGCCGCGTGTCCTACGGTGCCCGCGCCCTCGTGGAAGGGGGCTTCCAGTCCCTGCCAAAGGTGCACTTCCCCGGCGGGGTACTGATCGGCGATTCCGCCGGTTTCCTGAACGTGCCCAAGATCAAGGGCACTCATAACGCCATGAAGTCCGGCATGGTCGCGGCCGAGGCGGTGTTCGAGGCCCTGCAGAAGGACGACAGCCCCGGCCAGGAAGTCACCGCCTACCTGGACGGGCTAAAGAAGTCCTGGATCTGGGACGAGCTCTACCGCGTACGCAACATTCGCCCGGCCATGGCCAAGTGGGGCCTGTGGGGCGGCATGGCCTACTCGGCTCTGGATACCTACGTTTTCCGGGGCAAGGCGCCGTGGACCTTCAACAACCACGCGGACCACGAGCAGATCGGCAAGAAGACCGGCTTCAAGCCCATCCAGTACCCGAAGCCCGACGGCAAGCTGACCTTCGACAAGCTCTCCTCGGTGTTCATCTCCAACACCAACCACGAGGAAGATCAGCCCAGCCATCTCACGCTGAAGGACGACAGCGTGCCGGTGCAGATCAACCTGGAGCACTACGACGCCCCGGAACAGCGCTACTGCCCCGCCGGCGTGTACGAGATCGTCCGGGACGACGACGGCTCCAACCCGCGCCTGCAGATCAACGCGCAGAACTGCGTCCACTGCAAGACCTGCGACATCAAGGATCCCACTCAGAACATCGAGTGGGTGGTGCCGCAGGGCGGCGACGGGCCGAACTACCCGAACATGTAAGGGCAGCAGCACCCGACGACGGATCGGAGGGTGCGTAGACCGTAGGGCGGACCTTCAGGTCCGCCGATTCGGCTTCAATGAGCCGCGTTGGCTTGCATGTCTGGGGATGGCGGACCTGAAGGTCCGCCCTATGCCTGGCTGCTGCGTGGCCGGTCCCGGGAAGGTGCATCAAGATGCACCCCGCTTGCTACGTATTGATCTTCTTCCGACGGCGGATGCCGAAGCGCAGGGGCACACTGCCGTTGCGCATGAAGGCGCTGATGCTGGTGGCCACAGGGTCGTCCGGCCTGCCGTCGTCGGCAGTGCACCGCACGAAGGCCACATGGCGCGTCAGGTGGTAGCACTCGGCTCGGGCATGGACGGCCCGCCCCGGCGCTGCAGGGCGCAGGTGATCGATGCGCAGGTCCAGGGTGGCGACGAACTCCGGCGGGGACAGGCTGAAGAAGGCCGCAGCGCCGCTGGTCTGGTCGATCAGCGTCGTCAGGACACCACCGTGGAGGTGTCCCCGGTAGGGATTGCCCACCAGCTCGCCACGATACCCGATGCTCGCACTGAAGGTTCCGTGACCGACATCGGTCACGCGAAGGCCCATGCGACGGCTGTGCGGGATGGAATCGAAGAAACGCCGACCGAAATAGCGGCGCACAGGAGGCAGGCGGAACAGCGCGCGCCAAATGATGACGGTCAACCGCTCGCCCAGTGCCACCGCCTAGACCTGGAGTTCGCGTAGTCGCCGCCCGGCGTCGCGGGCGATGCGTGGATCCTCGGGGTGCCCCCGGTCCAGCACCTGCTGCAGCAGTTCGGTATCGTGCATCATGGTCACGGCATGGCGCCGCAATCGGGCGATGGGGTCGTTGAGGGCCACCTCCATGAGGACACGGTCGCTGCGCAGGCGATCCAGCGCCGCACGCCGCACGACCTCTTCCCGGGCACTGCGCGCCACGTAGGCGAGCACGGCTTCGTCGGTGCACACCTCCACGGCGCCGATACGGTCGTTGACGTGCAGGCTGACATCGCCCCCCACCAGCAACGCCCTGTAACGCGCATCGGCCCGCTGCCGGGTATCACGATCCTGCGCATGGCGACGCAGGCGATCCAGCCGTGCCAGATCACTGCATTCGGCCAGCACATTATTGCGGGTGCGGCCACCGCGCCGCGGAGTGGTCAATCGGGATTTCAGGGCTTCAAACATGCACTACCCCGGACGAAGCTACGGCATGGTAACCCATGGTCACGCTCTCTGTCCGTGATCAGGATAACAACACTGGATGATGCACCGCGTAGCCCTGGGCATAGTCGACCCCCAGGGCGCGTACGCGCTCCAGGGCGGCGGCATCCTCCACGAACTCGGC
>SKYZ01000469.1 GCA_007127625.1 Aquisalimonas sp.
CAGAACGGCCGCATGCTCATCATGCCGAAGATCAGCGCCAGGTTGCCGCTGGCCAGCAGCACCCCGAGGAACGAGGCGATGCCGATGATCTTCGTGTTCTTGCTGTCCCAGTCGCCGGCTTCCATTTTCTGGAACTTCCACAGCAGGAACAGCAGGTCCGCCGCGTAGAACACCCCCATCCAGAACATGGCGGACTGGATCTGCATGTTGAACGGGATCGCCCAGATCATGCGGAAGGTGTGGCCCAGCTCCAGGGCCAGCACCGCCATGCCGGAGATCAGGATGATGAAGGCGAGGAAGATCGCCCGCTTGGCAATGCCGTAGTACTGCTTGAAGCCGAAGACCAGCGGCAGTGAGGCGATCAGCCCCAGCCCCGACGACGCCAGGGCGAAGTACAGGTAGGTGGAGATGGGCTGGCCCCAGGGCAGCTGCGAACTCACGTTGAAGGCCGCATGGCCCACCGTGGCGAGCTGGATCATGGTGTAGCCGAAGGACACCACCAGCACGATGGCGGAGACGATCAGCAGGCCCGTGCCCAGCCCGCCCTTCATGACGTTGTTGTCGGACATGTCCGGTTACTCCCTCAGGACTCGCGTGGGCGGAAGGCGGGGATGCCGGAGCCGGCACCCAGGTAGTACACCTGCGGCCGGTTGCCGGTGTGGTCCAGCAGCCGTTGCCCCTTCTTGTCGGCGATGAGCCGGTTGACGTTGGACTCGGGGTTGTCCAGGTCGCCGAAGAAGCGCGCTTTGGGGGGGCAGGTGCGCACGCAGGCGGGCACGTACTCCACCAGTTCCGGATCGTCCTCGTCCAGGTCGGCCACGCCCTCGGGGGCCTTGCTCACCTTGTGGTAGCAGAAGGTGCACTTGGAGACCACGCCCTTGGGCTGGACGCCGATGCCCCGCCGCCAGTCCGACTCCGGGTTCTGGTAGGGCGGGCTCCAGAGCTGGCCGTTCTCGCCCGGGAACACATCCCGGACGTCCGGCTCCACCAGGGGCTGTTCGTCGGCGTAGAAGCGCACCCCGTACGGGCAGGCGATCATGCAGTACTTGCAGCCGATGCACTTGTTCCAGTCCACGAACACGATGCCGCCGGCGTCCTCGTCCTTGTAGGTGGCCCGGGTGGGGCAGACGTGCACGCAGGACGGATCCTCGCACTGCATGCACGGCCGTGGCAGCCACTTCATCTGGCCGCTGGGATACTCACCCTCGTTGTAGAACAGCACGTCCTGCCAGCTCTCGCCCGGCAGGGTGTTGTTCTCCATGGAACATGCGGTGGTGCAGGCCTGGCAGCCGGTACACGTGTCCAGGTCGATGACCATTCCCCACTTCGCCATGATTCAGACTCCTCCGTTGTGCGTGCTCAGGCCCGCTCCAGCGTGACCTTGGTCGTGTAGTAGCTGGCGAGCCCGGAAATCGGGTCGGACCGGTTCTCGGTGAGCTCGCCCGAGTTCCCCGGTTTGGCGTGGCGCCCGTTCGCAGTGGCCCAGCGGCCCTGTGCCCAGTGGCCATACTCATGCGGCAGCACCAGGGTGTCCGGGCGATGGGAGGGCATCAGCCGTGCGACGGCCGTGATGCTGTGCTGCTCGCCACGCACTTGCGCCGAAATGCGCACCGGATCGCCATCACTGATGCCGCGTTCGCCTGCGGTCCTGGGGTGCAGTTCCAGGAATACCGTGCCCCGACCGCCCACGATGGGCTGCATGTAGGCCTGCGCCTGGGGCAGGTTGGCGCTGCGTCCCTCGGCCTTCAGCGGCAGCTTCGGTGTGACGAAATGCAGGTCGCCCTCGCCGGTGTGCCGTGGTTGCACCCACTGGATGAGCCCGGCCCGTTCCTCGGGGATATCCATCTCCCGCTGGATGTAGGCGGCGTGCGCCTCCAGGAAACTGGACTTGAACTCGAACTTGCCCGATTCCGTTGGCATGAGCTTGTCCTTGACCTCTGACTCGCTCATTTCGATGTTGTAGTCGTCGCCGTCCCACTCCCAGAAGCTGCCGCGCCAGTAGCGCCAGTGGTAGGGCTTCTTGTACCAGACGCCCTTTTCCTTCCAGCTCTCGAAGTCGTTCACGCCGTTGTCGCCGGGGTTGTCGGCGAAGCCGGCGGCGCGGTGGCGCAGCATGTTCTCCACGTCCCCGAGCTCCGCGTAGTACTCGCTCATGGGTCCGTCGATGCGTTTGCCGATCTCGATGAGCATGTCACCGAAGTGTCTGGTGTCGTACACGGGGTCCACCGCCGGCACGCGCAGGGCGGTCATGGGCCAGCCCTCGAAGGGGTAGGTTGGCGAGTCCTGCAGTCGCTCCAGGTAGGTGTGCTCCGGCATGATGATGTCGGCGTACATGGCCGTCTCGCCGGGGTAGGGCGAGGTGTCGATGATGAATACGTCCTTCAGGGCCTCCTCCCACAGCTGAGGATCCGGTGCCGACCAGATGGGGTTGGTGACGAAGAACATGGCCGTGTCCAGCTTGTACGGGTCGCCGTCCAGGTGGTGTTGCGCCGTCTCCTGCATCATGTGGGAGGTCATTGGCCACTTGTCGGTGCCGGCCATGTCGATGCGCGGGTGCTTGCCCTCCATCTCCCGGGCGTAGTCGTCCATGTAGTCATCGGCGCTCACCGGCAGGTCGCCGTAGGGCGGGCCCATCTGGTAGAACAACCCGCCCTCGGCGAACAGGCTGCCCACCAGCGCATTAAGGGCGTGGATGGCCATGCCGTTGTAGGTGCCGTTGAAGTGCGCCGTGGGGCCGCGCTCCATCAGGGCAATGGCCGGCCTGGTGGTGGCAAACTCCCGGGCGATGCGCTTCATGTGGAAGGCCGGGATGGTGGTGATCTCCTCCGCCCACTCCGGTGTGCGGTCCTTGAGTTCCTCGTTCCACCAGTCGGCCAGGCCGTGGGTCCAGCGCTCCTCGAAGCGGTCGGCGTCGATGGTCTCGCCGGTGCGGAAGCGGTTCTCGCCGTCGTCGAAATCACCCACGAATTCCCTGTCCCAGAGGCCTTCGGTGAGGATCACGTGGGCGATGGCCAGCGCCATGGCACCGTCGGTGCCCGGCTTGATCATGTGATAACGGTCCGATGCCGCCATGGTGGGGTTCATGCGCACATCGATGGAGGTGATGCGCGTCTGCGGGCTCTTGGTCCGCATGTGCCCCCACACCTGCATGAGGTAGTTGTAGGGGCGGAACGCCTCCAGGAAGCTGGCGCCGAAGTTCAGGATGTAGTTGCAGTTGCGGTAGTCGTAGGCGTTGTAGGAGTCGTTGCCGTCGGTGGCGCGCTTGGCGCGCTTGGAGCCCTCGGCGCAGATGGACGCATGGCCGATGGCGGAATTCGGCGTGCCGTAGAGCTTGCCGAAATCACCGTACATGCCGGCGTCGCTGGAGCCCCAGCCGCGGCCGTAGAAGTGCGCGAACCGGTGGGATTCGCCGTTTTCCCGTAGCCGGTTGAGCCGCTCGGCCACGGTGTCGAACGCTTCTTCCCAGGTGATGGGCACGAACTCCGGATCCTCGTCCCGGCCCTTGTTGGGGTTGGTGCGCTTCATGGGCCCTTCGAAGCGGTCGGGGTCGTAGAGCAGGTAGGTGCCCAGGTGGCCCTTGGGGCAGAGCTTGCCGTTGGCGATGGGGTTGCCCGGGTCGCCGTAGATGGCGTGGACCTTGCCGTTACGCGTGTAGACGTTGATGCCGCACCGGGCGGGGCACTGGTGGCAGATGTTCTTGGTGATCCTGGTTTCACCGTCGATGGGGCCGGGGTCGGCCCGACTCTCCTGGACGGGGCCGAGGCCGCGCAGCGCGCCGAAGCCCACCGCCGTGGCGGCACCGGCGGCGCTGGTCGCCTGCAGAAAGCGGCGCCGCGTGATCAGGGTCTGCAGGACATTCATCGCGTTCCTCCTGGTCTTTTCGTTGTCAGGGTCACTTGCGGGCCCTGGCCGTGCGGCTACATGAACGCCGCGCGGCCGAGCCGCCGGGATTTCTCGCACGCCTCGCAGTGCGTCACGTCGTCACTAGCCGGGCTGAAGCGCCGGCCGCAGTCACGGCACGTGGCCTGCCGGTGACTGGTGAGTTGGCCCGCGGCACCGCCCTCGGTGCTTAAGGTGATAGCCTCGTGTGGACATACGGCGGCGCACAGGCCGCAGGCGATACAGACGCTCGGGTCGAACA
>SKYZ01000478.1 GCA_007127625.1 Aquisalimonas sp.
CGGGATTTCTGCTCCAGGCGCTGGCTGTACTCGATGGCCTGTGAGGTGGCGTCGAGGATCTCCATGACGCCTTCGAAGGTCAGCGCCTCACCTTTGACGATGGACGAGATCATCACGCGGGCGGAGGCGGAGCCGATGGTGCCCGAGAGCAGGCGCTCGGCATGGTTTACCAGCTCCGGCGGCGCCTGGCGGGTGGCAGCCTCCGAAGGGTCGCCGTGTCGGGGCAGATAGGGGGCCAGTGCCTCCACCGCCCGTTCCTCGCCGATGAACCGTGCCAGCAGCGCCTCAACGTCGCCGATGGAGGCATTGCCCTGCCAGAAGCGGGTGTCCTGTTCCGAGCGCAGGAACACGTCCACGAACAGCGTCGCCTGGATGCGCTCGATGTCGCTCTGGCGGGTCAGCAGTGAGACCAGCACCATGCCGCCGATGTTGCCGAGCATGCTCCAGAACAGCGCATGGGTGATCGGCCCCAGACCCTCCAGGCCGAACAGCGCATAGGGATGCAGCCAGGTGATGCCGAAGGGCCCGTTTTCCAGGGGCCCGCTGGGCAGCCAGCCCGGGTCCGCCAGCGAGGGTGCGAACAGGGTGTAGAACCAGATCAGGAAGCCGAGCACCAGGCCGGTCACGGCGCCCTGGCGGCTCGCCCCTTTCCAGTACATCCCCAGCAGGATGGCCGGGGCGAACTGGGCCACCGCGACGAAGGAAATCAGGCCGATACTCACCAGCGCGTAGGTCTCGGCGATCAGACGGAAGTAGGCGTAGCCCAGCAGTACGATGCAGACGATGATGACCCGCCGCATGTAGATGATCAGCCGCCGCAGACCGATGCGTTCGATCACCGGCAGGTGGCGCATGCGCAGCAGTGCCGGCATCACCAGGTCGTTGCTGACCATGATGGCCAGGGCGATGGTGGCCACGATGACCATGCCGGTGGCGGCGGAAAACCCCCCCAAATAGACGAACATGGCCAGCAGTTCGTTGCCTTCGGCCAGCGGCAGGGCGAGGACGAAGTTGTCCGAGTCCACGGAGCCGTCACCGAAGTACAGCAACCCGGCCAACGCGATTGGCAGGACGAAGATGTTGATCAGCAGCAGGTAAAGGGGGAACAGCCAGGCCGCCGTGCGCAGGTGGTCCTCGTTGACGTTCTCCACCACCGTGACCTGGAACTGCCGTGGCAGGAACATGATGGCGGCCATGGAGAGCAGGGTGAGTGCCAGCCAGCTGCCATATCCCCCGGCGGATTCCCGGAAGTCCAGCAGGTCCCGCAGCGCCTCCTGTTCGCGTGCCCGGTTAACGATCTCTGCGGGGCCGTCGAACAGCATGAAGGTGACGAACACGCCCACCGCCAGGAAGGCGAGGAGCTTGATGATGGACTCGAAGGCCACCGCCACCACCATCCCTTCCAGTCGCTCGGTGGCGTCGATATTGCGGGTACCAAAGAGAATCGTGAACACCGCCAGTAGCGAGGCCACCCAGAAGGCCTTGTCGCCGATCAGTCCGCCCCCCGCCGCCATGTCGGCGCCGTCCGGGAAGGTCAGCAGCACGTCGAAGCTGGCCGACACCGCCTTGAGCTGTAGCGCGATGTAAGGGGTGATGCCCACCACGGCGATGAACGTGGCCAGACCGCCAAGCAGCATGCTCTTGCCGTAGCGCGAGGCGATCATGTCGGCGATGGAGGTGATGCGGTGCTGTTTGGCGATGCGGATCATCTTGCGCAGCACCAGCCACCAGAGAATGGCCATGAGCGTGGGGCCGAGGTAGATGGTGAGGAAGCTCATGCCGTCCTCGGCGGCGCGGCCGACACTGCCGTAGAACGTCCAGGCCGTGCAGTACACGGCGATGGAGAGGGTGTAGACGTAGGGGTTGTTGACCAGTGAACGGCCAGAGTCGGCGCGCTTGTCCGCGGCGTAGGCAATGGCGAACAGCAGGCCCAGGTACAGAAAAGGAGTGATGATGATCAGCCACTCCGGCATACCGGTCATCCCCTGGACCTACGGCCGAGAATCCAGCCGGTGAGGGCAATCACGATCCCCCAGGCCACGAACAGGTAGAGGTAGAGCAGAGGGATCCCGAATACCAGCGTGTCCCCGGCGAACAGGGACAGCAGCGGGTAATTGAACAGCAGGAACGCGATGACGAAGAGGGCCACGAGCCGCTCGCTGCGGCGCGAGCCGGCACCGATTTGATTGCGGTTACCTGCTCCGGACATGGTGTCGTGTCCCGTAACCCGAGTCGGTTCAGGGCTGCCCCAGCAGCTCGCTCACCTTGTCCACCACGTCCTGGGTGGAGAAGGGCTTGGTGATGTAGTCGTCGGCGCCGAGGGAGAGTCCCTTTTCCCGCTCCACGTCCCGCCCCTTGGCCGTGAGCATGACGATGCGCACGTCGTTGAACTCCTCGCGCCCGCGCAGCAACTGGCAGACCTGGTAGCCGTCCTTGCGCGGCATCATCACGTCCAGCAGCAGCAGGTCCGGTTTCTGCTGTTCCACGGCGGCGATGGCTTGGTCGCCATCGGTGGCGGTCTCCACCTCGTAGCCGTTTTTCTTCATCAGGAATTCCAGGGACAGGACGATGTTGGGCTCGTCGTCGACGATCAGGATGCGTTTCGGCATCGTTTCTCCTCGTCTGTTGTTCTGTTCGCCCCCGCCTGTTCGTCCGGGCAGCATCTCAACCCATTATGGCGTCTAAAGAACCGTGCGTCGCCTCCGTGCCGATGCGTTCATGTTCGAGTGTTACAGAGGGGAACACGACCGTTACCGGGGGTGACAGCCGGCGCCGCGATCCTGTGCTGTGCTAACTGCCATGGAAGACCGGCTTCTCCCGGCGCAGGAAGGCGGCCACGGCGTCGCGAAAGTCCCGCGTGGCGGCGCAGTCCTTGAACGCCTGTTCCTCGGCGTCCAGCTGTCCGGGCAGGTCGGTGTCCAGACTGGAGCGGAGCAGCCGTTTGATATGCCCCTGGGCAACCGGTGGTCCCGCTGCAAGCCGTTGCGCCATTTTCCAGGTTTCACCGGCGAGCTGGCTGAGGGGCACCACCCGGTTGACCAGTCCCAGGGCCCGGGCCTCGTGGGCGTCCATGGTCTCGGAGAGTAGTGCGATTTCCAGCGCGCGGCGCGTTCCGACCAGTCGTGGCAGGCTCCAGGAGCCGGAGCAGTCCGGCACGGCGCCAATGTTGACGTAGGCCAGGTTGAAGCGGGTGTTGTCGGCGGCCACCGCCAGGTCGGTGGCCATCGCAATGCTCATGCCTGCGCCGGCCACCGCGCCATGCAGCTGTGCGATGGTGGGCTGGGGTGCCTCCATGAGCTGTTTCATGGCGGCGTGAGCGGGCCGGATGATGGCGTCGACGGTGGCAACCGCGTCGTCACCGGCCTGCTCCATGGCTGCGAGGTCGCCGCCGGCCAGGAACGACTCCCCGGCGCCGGAGAGGACGATCACCCGCGTGGCGGCATCCTCGACCACCTCCGCGACGGCGTCGCGAAAGGCCTCCGCCATGGTGGTGTCCAGGGCGTTGAGGCGTTTCGGCCGGTTGAACCGCAGCATGGCGATGCCATTGTCGCGTTCGATCTCGATGGTTGCATTGCCGGTTTCGGGCATGCTGCCTCCTCAGGGCACTTGGGTTGACGACGATGTTACCGGCGAGTATAGAATCGACGCACAAGAAAACGCTATGCATCGGACGGTCAGTGGTGTAATGCTGCCACGCAGCATCTGATCCGAAAGCGGGGCGAGGGAGGAGGGAGCGTTGGAGTCCGGGGATCATCCACAACAGGCGACGACAACATCACCCTGGCAGCCCGCCGCCGAACGCGACAGTCAGCGGTTGCGCAAGCGCGAAGCGGTGTTGCTGACGGCGGTGCGCTCCTTCAACAAGCACGGTTTTCACGCCACGTCCCTGGACCATGTGGCAGAGACGCTGAACATCACCAAGCCCACGATCTACCATTATTTCTCCAGCAAGGACGAGATCCTGTTCGAATGCACGCGGCGTGGGCTGGAGCGCATCCGGGACATCGCCGCCGGCGGGCGTCATGCCGGCGAGAGCGGGCGCGCGCGGCTGGAGGCGATCATGCGCGACTACGCGGTAATCATGACCGAGGATTTCGGCAAGTGCGTGACCCGCGTGGCGGACCACGAACTTGC
>SKYZ01000365.1 GCA_007127625.1 Aquisalimonas sp.
CGGTGAACGGCCGCAGGTTGCGGAACACCAGCGCCACGGTGCCGTCGCCGATGGCCACCTCGATCTGCGGCAGCCGGTCACGGCAGGAGAGTTGCGCCACCAGCGCGCTCAGATCCGACAAACGCTCGGCCACCCTTGGATCGAGCACGTGACACTCGGTCATGTCGGCGACATAGGGGCTGTGCTTTTCGCGGAAACCCACCAGCACGCGCCCCTTGGCCGGGACGTCCTTCACCGCCAGTCGCGCCTTGCGGCGGTAGCCCCAGATGGGGCCGGTCAGCGGCGCCAGAACCTCCACCGGCTGCACGCCGCCGAACTGCTGGAACTGTTCCAGCAGCACGCCCTGCTTGAAGCGGATCTGCCCTTCCGGCGGCATGTGCTGCAGGCTGCAGCCGCCACAGATGCCGAAGTTCGGGCAGCGGGGCTCGATGCGCTCCGGCACGGGCTCCAGGACCGCCTCCACGCGTCCTTCGTCGAAGCGACGGTGGCAGCGGGTGTAGCGCATGCGCACCTTTTCCCCGGGCAGCGCCCCGTGGACGAAGGTCGTCTTGCCATCCACGTGGGCGATGCCCCGGCCCTCATGACTGAGACCGTCCACGGCCACATCCACGGGCTCGACCGGGATACGGGAACGGCGCCTGCGCTTAGACATCGGCGCCGTGCTCCAGCGGGTGTGATTCCCAGGCTTCCAGGAAGGCGTGCAGGTGCTCGCGGCCCTCGGCGGCCAGGGTGTCCCGCACCAGGGCACACTCGCGAGCGTAACCGGCACGGTCCAGATGACCGCGGAACAGTTGGAAGCGCAGCCACACCAGATAGGTGTTGAGCACGTCAGTCTCGCAGTAGTCACGCACGCCGGCGAAATCGCCCTGGCGGATGGCCTCGAACACCTGGCCGCCGCTCATGCCCATCTTGCCGGGAAAGCCGCAGAGGGTGGCAATCTCGTCCAGAGGCGCGTTCGCCCGGGGCTGGAATCCGGCAAGCATGTCCATGAGGTCCGTGTGGCGCTCGTGGAAGCGGTTCAGGTAGTTGTTCCAGCGGAAGCTCTGCTCGGTGGCGCCGGTCTCCCAGTACCGTGGCGCGCTGATGCCGTGGAACATGGCCCGGTAATGCAGCACCGGCAGATCGAAGCCGCTGCCGTTCCAGGAGACCAGGGTGGGCGTGAAGCGGTCGATGCCATCGTAGAAGCGCTGGATCACATCCGCCTCGTCGTCACCGCCCTCGCCCAGCGACCACACCCGGAAACGGTCGCCGCTGCGCATGGCGATGGAAATGACTGCCACGCGGTGCAGGTGGAGCTTGAGGAAATCCGAGCCACCGGTCTCCTGCCGGCGCATGGCCAGGGCCGCCTCGGCCACGCTGGCGTCATCCAGCCCGGCAAAGTCGTGCAGCCGCCGCAGGCCGTCCAGATCCGGGACGGTTTCTATGTCGAACACGAAAATGGTCATGGTCAGGCCGGAAACACGCCGGAGGAGAGATACCGGTCGCCGCGGTCGCAGACGATGGTCACGATGGTGGCGTTCTCCACCTCTGCGGAGAGTTCCAGCGCCGCATGCAGCGTACCCCCGGAGGAAACGCCTGCCATGATGCCCTCCTCCGCGGCCAGACGCCGAGTCATCTCTTCGGCCTGGTCCTGACTCACATCGATGATCCGGTGGACCCGTTCGGGCTCGTAGATTCTGGGCAGGTAGGCCTCCGGCCACCGCCGGATACCCGGTATCTGCGAACCATCCCGGGGCTGGACGCCGACGATTTCCACATGAGGCGCAGTCTCCTGGAAGTAGCGGGAGGTGCCCATGATGGTCCCGGTGGTGCCCATGGAGGAGACAAAATGGGTGACCTGGCCCCGGGTATCACGCCAGATCTCCGGACCGGTCCCCTCGTAGTGGGCACGCCAGTTGTCTGCGTTGGCGAACTGATCCAGCACACGACCCTCGCCGCGCTCCTGCATGGCCATTGCCCGATCCCGCGCCTCCTCCATGCCACCATCCTGGGAGACCAGCACCAGCTCCGCCCCGTAGGCGCGCATGGACGCGCGACGCTCCTGGGTCATGTGCTCTGGCATGATCAGCACCATGCGGTAGCCGCGGATTGCCGCCGCCATCGCCAGGGCAATGCCGGTATTGCCGCTGGTCGCCTCGATCAGTGTGTCACCCGGCCTGATCTCGCCGCGTTCCTCGGCGCGACGGATCATGCTCACGGCCGGGCGATCCTTCACCGAGCCGGCCGGGTTGTTGCCTTCCAGTTTCAGCAGGATGGTGTTGGACGTCTCTCCCTGCAGCCGCTGAAGGCGTACCAGGGGCGTGTTGCCGACGAACTCTTCTACAGTGGGATATCTCATGGCGCGTATTCTCACCCAGAACGTTCCCGACGGGGAAGCGGGATGACAACATCCGTCGGCGCCCTGCCAGCCGACTGCTGCAGGGGCGTAGCAACCCCTGTACCATAGAACACTGATTCCCGATGGGAAATCCACACGCTTTCCGTCAAATCGACCAGGGACAGGACTGACCGCCCATGCGCTGGGGACTCGGCTCCCGCATTTTCCTGCTTGCCGTACTGGGACCGGTACTGACCACGACAGTGCTGATCGGCTATCTGTTCCACGGTCGCGGGCAGGATATCCAGGCGCAGACCCTGGAGCGCGGCGAGTCCGTGGCACGCCAGCTTGCCCCGGCACTGACGGAGCCCCTGGCAAGGGGCGAGCATGAACGCCTCGCCCATGTAATCGACGCTGCACGTGTGGATCCGGTCATCGCCCGGGTCACCGTGCAGCGCCCCGACGGCAGCGTACTGTTGCAGCGCGGGCCGTCGGGGGCTGCGCATCAGGGCGTCCTCGTCCGCCTGGGCGGCCGGATGCTCGGCCTCCACCGGGCGCCGGATTTCCGTGTCCCCGTGCTGCCCGCACGGGCATCCGTGCTCGATCCGTTGCTGATTCAGCAAGGGATTACGCCTCTGGGCTGGGTTCGCGTGGAAGTCGATGCCTCACCCTATCTCTACCGCGAAGCCGGACTGATGCTGCAGGCTGCGGCGGTGCTGGGACTGGTCACGGTGATCAGCCTGCTGCTCGGCTACTGGGCGCGCCGCACCGTTACCCGGCCCGTCGAGACGCTCACCGAGACGGTGCGCCGACTGGGCGCCGGTGACCTGCGTGCCCGCGTGCAGATTCTTGCCGGTGGCGAGGTGGGTACCCTGGCGCGGGCGATCAATCGCATGGCCATCCGCCAGGAGCGCAACGAAAAGGATCTCAACGATCAGATCGAACAGGCCATCCGGGAACTCCGGGAGACCCTCGAAGCGGTGGAAATCCAGAACGTCGAGCTGGACATCGCCCGCAAGCGCGCCCTGGAAGGCAGCAAGGTGAAATCCGAGTTCCTGGCCAACATGAGTCACGAGATCCGTACGCCCATCAACGGCATTCTCGGCTTTGCCGACCTGCTCTCCCACTCCCGGCTGGACGAGGAGCAGCAGGACTATGTCGGCACCATCCGCGAGTCCTGTACCAACCTGCTTGCCCTGGTCAATGACATCCTGGATTTCTCCAAGATCGAGGCAGGCAAGCTGGTCATCGACAACGTCGCCTTCGACATGCGTGACTGCATCGAAGAGGTGCTATCGCTGATGGCGCCCACGGCTTACGGCAAGAGCCTGGAGCTGGTCCAGATCATTTACCAGGACGTCCCGGTTCGCCTGTTCGGCGACCCCATCCGCATTCGCCAGGTGCTCACCAACCTGATCCATAACGCCATCAAGTTCACACCGGAGGGGCGGGTGGTCGTGCGGGTGATGCTCGACGCCGAGGACGATGACAGGGAGCGCGCGCGGATTCGTGTCGCAGTGTCGGACACCGGTATCGGCATGAAGCCGGACGAACAGGAGCGCCTGTTCCAGGCGTTCAGCCAGGCGGACACCTCCATCACCCGCCGTTTCGGCGGGGCCGGGCTCGGGCTTATTATCTCCAAGAAGCTGGTGGAGCAAATGGGCGGGGACATCGGCCTGGAGAGCGAATCCCAGGTGGGCTCCACGTTCTGGTTCACCCTGGACTGCCTCAAGCAGCGCCGGGTGGAGCCCGAGGACCGCATCGGTACGCAGGGCAGCCCGCTGGCCGGGCGTCGGATCCTCCTGCACGACACCTCGACGCTCAGCCGCCTGGCCGTGCGACATGTCATCGAAGGCTGGGGGGCACACGTCCAGGAAATTGAGGATCCGGCTGCGCTACAGGCGGGGAACTTGCTCTCCGGCCGCTGGGATGCCGTGTTGATCGGCCTGTCCAGGGAGGAGCTCAATCGTCGCTATTTCCGCGATCTCATTCCTGCCGCGCGTGCCATCGGCGCACCCGTGCTGGTGCTGGCCAGCACGGTGGATCGGAACGAACTGCGCAGCCTCTACCAGCAGGGGGCAGACTCGTCCCTGCCAAAGGCGGTACGCAGGCAGACGCTCTACCGGGAGCTCTATCGCCTGCTCGACGGCGGGGCCCCGGCCCGGGAACGACTCCAGGAGGCGCCGGCGCCACTGGTTCCCGCGGTCACGGCGAGCAGGGACAACGCGGACTACACCCACTGCCCCGTGCTGGTGGTGGACGACAACGCCATCAACCGCAAGCTCGTATCCACCGTCCTGCGCCGCCACGGGGTGCCGGTGACCGAGGGCGAGGACGGTCGCCAGGCCGTGGACCTTTGCGACCGCAACGATTTCGTCCTGGTCTTCCTTGATATCCACATGCCGAACCTCAGCGGCGAGGCGGCTTATCAGGCCATCCTCGACAACCTGCGCGCCCGGGATGCCCGGATACCACGGGTTGTCGCCCTCACGGCCAATGCCCTGGGGGGCGAGCGCAAGCGCCTCCTGCGCCTGGGCATGGACGAGTGCCTGATCAAGCCCGTTACCGAAACACAGATCATGCGCCAGGTGCGAGAGGTTGCGGAACGCGCCGGGAATGATGTCGGGCAGGCCGAGCCGGACGGAACCGCTCAAAGGGCGCTGGGCGGACAGCTGCAGGCGATGCTCGCCGACGAGCTGCCCGACCACCGCAAGCGGATCCGCCAGGCCTATCGCCGCGGTGAACTGGAAACCCTGCGGGATCACGTGCACAAGCTCAACGGTGCAGCCAGCGTCTGTGCCGCGGAGGAGCTGCAGCAAGCGTGTGCGGTGCTGGAACAGGTCGTCGTGGACAACCGGCGAGTGGACATCCCGGCAGGCGTGGAGCGGGTGGTCGCCGCCATCAACGCCCTGCTTGCCCGTCAGCCCCAGGATCCCTGATCGGGCACTGCCTTCGGCACCCCGGGACGGACGGCATCACCCCGGGCTTGGTGCGCCTTCCGCAAGCACGAAGGCCAGGGCGAAACCGCCGTCATCGCTGAGGCTGACATGCCAGCGCTCCACGCCGAGCAGGCGAGCGGTTTCGGCACCACGGCCAGACACTTCCAGTCGCGGGGCACCGGCCGCCGTGCTGGCCACGTGCAGGTCGTGGAAGCCCAGGGACCCGCCGATGCCCGTACCCAGTGCCTTCGCCGCCGCTTCCTTGACCGCCCAGCGCCGGGCCAGATAGCTCCCCGGGTCGGCATGCGTGCGCCAGCGCGCCATTTCCCGCTGGTCGAGCACACGACTGGCGAATCGCTCGTCATGGCGCTCCAGCACGCGGCGCACGCGCTCCACCTGGACCAGATCCGTCCCGACGCCGATGACGCTCACGGTGCCGCCCCGCGGATCAGGGCCTTCATGTCCCGCACGGCCTGCTCCAGGCCGGAAAACACGGCCCTGGCGATGACGCCGTGGCCGATATTGAGCTCGTGAATGCCCGGGATGGCGGCAATGGCCTCGGTGTTGTGATAGTGCAACCCGTGGCCGGCGTTGACGGTGAGCCCCTGCTCCACGCCCAGTGCCACACCCTTCTGGATACGGTCCAGCTCATCGGCGCGCGCGGCCTCCGTGGCCGCATCGGCGTAGGCGCCCGTGTGCAGTTCCACGAACGGTGCCCCCACGGCGCGGGCCGCCATGATCTGGTGGGCCTCGGGGTCGATGAACAGGGACACCTGAATACCCGCCCGCGCCAGGCGCTCACAGGCCTCCTGAAGCTTCGCCGGCTGCCCGGCAACGTCCAGCCCCCCCTCGGTGGTGAGCTCCTCGCGCTTCTCCGGCACCAGGCAGCAGAAGGCGGGGCGCACCCGTTCGGCGATGGCGAGCATCTCCTCGGTCACCGCCATTTCCAGGTTCATGCGGGTCTGCAACACAGGGGCCAGGCGATCAAGGTCGTGATCCTGAATGTGCCGCCGGTCCTCGCGCAGATGCAGGGTGATGCCGTCCGCCCCGCCCTGCTCGGCGACAAGCGCCGCCTGCACCGGATCCGGGTAGCGGGTGCCGCGGGCCTGGCGCAGGGTGGCAACATGGTCGATATTGACGCCCAGCAAAACGCCGGGATGTCTGGAATGGGTCATGATCCGGAGTCCTTGATACCGCGTCGGAGACTGAGATAGAGCGCCCGACTCTGCAACGGCCGCTCGCCGATGTACAGTCGCAGCGCCTCCCGCAGCAACTTCCGGGCCTCGCCGCGCTGGGTTTCGTTGTCCAGTTGCTCCCGCGCCAGTGCCAGCAGGGTTGCGCCATTGACCACCAGACCGCTGCCACCGGGTGCCGCCGGAACGGGACCGTACTCGAGCTCGTAGCGGTAGGTCCCTGTCGCCGTGACCGGCTCGCCGCTGTCGGCGGTTGCATCCAGCAGGAGTCCGTAACCGAGCGCGTCCAGGAGCCGCTTTTCGAACAGTCGCAACGGCAGATCCTCCGCTGCGCCACTATCGGCCAGGCCATACAGGGCCTCGCCGTAGGCGTCGAAGACGTCCGCCGCCGGATCCTCCCGCTGCAGCAGGCGCAGCACCAGTTCGCTGAGGTAGAAGGCCGCAGCGAGGCGCGTTCCGGGAAACTGCAACGGTCGCCCGCCTGCCTCGGCGAACACCAGCGTGGCCAGTTCACCCCGGCCACGCCAGTCCACCAGCACCGGCTGGAAGGGCTCCAGTACCCCCCGCCAGCGGGAGCGTTGTCCCCGGGCACCGCGGGCAACGGCACCGATGCGCCCGTGCTCCCGGGTCAGCAGCTCCAGCAGCAGGCTGGTGTCCCGGAACGGACGCCGGTGCACCACCCACCCCGCCACCGGATGGCTGTTGCTCATCAGTCGTCGTAACCCAGACTCTTCATGGCACGCTCGTCATCCGCCCAACCGTCGCGGATCTTGACCCAGAGGTCCAGATGGACACGGCGGCCGAGGAGATCCTGGATCTGGGCGCGCGCCTGCTGGCCGATACGTTTGAGCTGCTGGCCGCCCTTACCGATGACAATGGCCTTCTGCCCGTCGCGCTCCACCCAGATCACCGCGGCGATGCGGGCACGCTCGCCCTCATCCTCGAAGGCCTCCACTTCCACGGTGGTGGAGTACGGGACTTCCTGTCCCAGGGTGCGCATCAGCTGCTCGCGGATCAGCTCGGCCACCAGGAACCGCTCGCTGCGGTCCGTAACCTGGTCTTCCGGGAAGAAGAACGGGGCTTCCGGCAAAAAGCCCCGCAGAATCTCCTCCAGGGGCTCCACGTTCTGCCCCTTGCTCGCGGACAGCGGTACAATCTCCGCAAAATCATACCGTTGTGACAATTTCTCGATAAACGGCAGGAGGCGATCCTTCTGCGGGATCAGGTCCACTTTATTGATGACAGCCACCACTGGCCGACCGGCCCGGCGCAGGTGCTTGAGCACCAGCTCGTCGTCATCAGTCCAGCGCTCCGGCTCCACCACCATGACGACCACATCCACGTCCTCCAGGGCCGTGACGGCAGAGCGATTCAGGTAGCGGTTCAATGCCTTTTTCTGCTCGCCGTGGAGTCCCGGCGTGTCGACGTAGATGAACTGGGTGTCGCCGCGGGTCTGTACGCCGATGAGGCGATTGCGTGTGGTCTGCGGTCGCCGCGATACAATGCTCAGCTTCATCCCCAGGAGACGGTTGAGCAGTGTCGACTTGCCCACGTTGGGCCGGCCGACCAGCCCCACATAGCCGCAGCGACGACTACCCGGGTCCTCTGTTGGAGCGTCCATTCAGCCGTCTCCTCCGTTGTCAGGTCGCAATAGGTCGAGCATCGCTTCGGCACCCCGCTGCTCGGCGCGGCGGCGGCTCCCCGCTTCACCCACGGTCACATGGTCGATGCCGGAGATCCGGCATTCGACGCGGAAGAGCTGATCATGGGCCTTGCCGGCAACTTCGAGCACGTGATACGAGGGCAGCTCAAGACGCGCCGACTGCAGATACTCCTGCAGCCGGGTCTTCGGGTCCTTGAGGTCCGCGGCGTCAGGCAGGTGCTCCAGTCGTTCGGCGAACAGACCCACGATCAGGGTGCGGCAGGCTTCGAAGCCGCCGTCCAGATAAACTGCGCCGAGCACGCCTTCCAGGGCATCCGAAAGGATGGAATCGCGACGCCGACCACCACTCTTGCGCTCGCCGCTCCCCAGGCGCAGATGCCCCCCCAGATCAAGCTGCCGCGCGATGGCAGCCAGCGTCTCGCGGTTGACCAGACTGGCCCGCAACCGGCTGAGCGCACCCTCCGACTCCCGGGGTTGGCGATGGAAGAGCTCATCGGCAATGACGAAATTCAGGATGCTGTCACCGAGGAACTCCAGCCGCTCGTTGTTGCGCTCACTGACACTCCTGTGCGTGACCGCCTCGTCCAGCAGTGCGCGGTCGTTGAAGCGGTACGCCAGTCGCTCTGCCAGGTTGTCGAGGGAATCCGTCACGGTTCGATCACGGCCTCCTCGCGGAAACTGGCGATGCCGTCCAGATTCGCGATCAGCGGAAAACGTTTCTCGTAGGCAAGAACGATACGTACTGAATCACCGGAGCGGGCAATCTCCACGTCATCATTGCTCACCGACTCGACATTGTTGACCTGCATGCGCCGGTTCAGCGCCGAACGCACCTCCTGGGGGGTTGCGCCACGAAGTTCCGGATTACGGGCCACGTCGCGGACCACCGAGCTCACTGTCATGGATTCCAGATAGACCGGCACGGTGCGAAGGGCCAGCAACGACACGAACGCCACGACCACCAGCAACAGCACCCAGCCGACCAGGGTCAGTCCGCCCTGGCGGCGGGGGCCAAGGCCTGTCCGGCTAGTCGATCCGATCACCGATCCGGCTCCAGTTGATACGGTTTTCATAGGTATCCCAGCTCATCCAGATGAGAAATGCCCTACCCACCAGCAAGTCCTCGCTGACGGGCCCCCAGCAGCGACTGTCGCTGCTTCTGTCACGGTTGTCGCCGATGGCGAAGTAGTGCCCTTCCGGAACCTTGTAACCGTCAGGTGCCGACGCATAATCCGTACACCAGGTACCACGGGGATGACGCAGCATTCGGTACTCGCGATCCCCGATGGTCTCGCTGAACACCGTCGCACGTGGCGCCTGCGGTTCATTGTACGGGCCCTCTTCGCGCTGCTCGATGCGATCACCGTTGATGTAGAGATCACCGTCACTGTAGACCACGTGATCGCCGGGCAGCCCGACGATGCGCTTGATGAAATCCTGGGCCGGATTGACCGGGTACTTGAACACGGCGAGATCCCCCCGCTCCGGCTGGCCGGTGGGAATGATGGTGCGGTTGAGCACCGGCAGACGGACGTCGTAGGAGAACTTGTTGACCAGAATGAAATCCCCCGCGAGCAGCGTCGGGATCATGGAGCCGGACGGAATCCGGAAGGGTTCAACCACGAAGGAGCGAATGACCAGCACGATCAGGATCACCGGGAACAGCGAACGGCACAGATCCACCCACCAGTTCTCCTTCTCGGGCAGCGGCCGGCCCGCCTTTTTCAGCCGCCGGCGTCGAAACGACGCCCAGCCCACGGTCAACGCCGTGATCAGTGTCAGCAGGACCAGCAGAAACTCGAAATCGAGGAACATGCGCTCTCCGTTGCCCGGGCGGCTGCCCCCGGCTACTCGTTGTTATTGACCTGCAGCACGGACAGGAAGGCCTCCTGGGGGATCTCCACCTTGCCCACCTGCTTCATGCGCTTCTTGCCCGCCTTCTGCTTTTCCAGCAGCTTGCGCTTGCGGGTGATGTCGCCGCCGTAGCACTTGGCGGTCACGTTCTTTCGCATCGCCTTCACCGTGGATCGGGCAACAATATGGTTACCCACGGCGGCCTGAATCGCCACCTCGAACATCTGCCGCGGAATGAGCTCGCGCAAGCGGTCGGTGAGTTCGCGTCCCCGGCGGTGGGCATGATCCCGGTGTACGATCAGCGCCAGCGCGTCCACCTTGTCACCATTGATGAGCACGTCCAGCCGCACCAGGTTTTCGGGCTGGAAACGCGCCAGATCGTAATCGAAGGAGGCGAAACCGCGGCTGGCGGATTTCAGCCGGTCGAAGAAGTCCAGCACCACTTCGCTCAGGGGCAGCTCGTAGGTCAGGGAGATCTGGTTGCCCACGAACTGCATGTCCCGCTGCTTGCCACGCTTCTCCTCGCACAGGGCAATGACGTTGCCCACGTAGTCCTGGGGCACCAGGATGCTGGCAAGAATGATCGGCTCGCGGATCTCCTCGATCTCGTGCATGGGCGGCAGGGCCGCGGGATTGCTGATGTTGTGCACTTCACCGTCGGTGGTCTGCACCTCGTAGACCACGGTTGGTGCCGTGGTAATGAGATCCAGGTTGTACTCCCGCTCCAGGCGTTCCTGGACGATCTCCATGTGCAGCATGCCCAGGAAGCCGCAGCGGAATCCGAACCCGAGGGCAGCGGAGTTCTCCGGCTCGTACTGCAGCGAAGCGTCGTTCAGCCGCAGCTTCGACAGCGCGTCGCGAAACGCCTCGTAGTCCTCGGAGCTGATGGGAAACATGCCGGCGAACACCCGCGGTTGCACCACCTTGAACCCGGGCACCCGCTCTGCGCAGGGGGCATGCTTGTGAGTCAGCGTGTCGCCCACTGGAGCCCCGTCAATGTCCTTGATGCCGGCGACGACGTAACCCACTTCGCCGGTTTCCAGCCCCTTCAATGGCGTCTTCTTGGGGGTGAACATCCCCAGCTGGTCGACCTGGAATTCACGTCCGGTGGACCATACCTGGATCTTCTCGCCCACCCGGATGCGGCCATTGATTACCCGCACCAGGCAGACCACCCCCAGGTAGTTGTCGAACCAAGAGTCCATGATCAGTGCCTTCAGCGGGTCCTCCGGGTTGCCCTTGGGCGGCGGCACATGCTCGACAATGGCCTCCAGCAGCTCGTCGATACCCTGCCCCGTCTTGGCGCTGATCATCAGCGCATTTTCCGTCTCCAGGCCGATGATCTCCTCGATCTGCTGCAGAACCTCCGCGGGATCCGCCGAAGGGAGATCGATCTTGTTGAGCACGGGCAGAATCTCCAGCCCCTCATCGACCGCGGTATAGCAGTTGGCAACGCTCTGGGCCTCGACCCCCTGGGAGGCATCCACCACCAGCAGCGCACCGTCGCAGGCAGCCAGCGACCGGGAGACCTCATAGGAGAAATCAACGTGGCCGGGTGTATCAATGATGCTGAGCTGATACGTATTGCCGTCTTTCGCGTGATACTCCAGTGCGACGCTCTGGGCCTTGATGGTGATGCCGCGCTCGCGCTCCAGATCCATGGAGTCCAGCACCTGCTCCGACATTTCCCTGCCGGTCAATGCCCCGCAGCGTTCGATCAACCGGTCCGCCAGGGTGGATTTACCGTGATCGATATGCGCGATGATCGAGAAATTGCGTATGTGTTTCATGTCGCCTTCATATGCTTGCCTGCCAGGCTGCGAGGACATTGCCCGTTGGAAAATTCCCTGACCCCGTACGCAAACGTGCCCCGCGGACGGGGCACGTTTGCATCAACGTCGGCACCGTGTGCCGGTATTGTACCGATTTACTCGCTTTCGGGCAGGCGCAGCGGGAGAAACCGCGGCGAACCATTGCGCAGAAGGAGGACAGGCACGACCCGTTCGCCCTCCAGCCCGTCAGCAATCTCCCGGAACGTCTCCATGGAATCCACCCGCTGCTGATCCAGCATGGTGATCACATCACCGCCCCGGATTCCCGCAGCCTGTGCCGGCCCGGCGGAAACTCCTTCCACCAGCACGCCGCCCTGGCGAATGCCACGCTCTTCACGCTCATCCTCGCTAAGATCCCGAAGTTCCATGCCGAAGAACTGCTCCTCTGCCTCCGGCTCTTCCGGCTCAGGGGCTTCAGGCTGCTCGCGCTGCTCCATCTCGTCCGGCAGCTCTCCCAGGGTGACGCTTATCTCGCGGCGCTCGCCGTCGCGGATCACCTCCACCGTGACCTCAGTGTCCGCCCGCATGCGCCCGACCATGGGCGGTAGATCCGACGAAGTGCCGATCTCCCGACCTTCAAAGCGGACGATGACATCGCCGGCTTCGAGCCCCCCGGCCTCCGCCGGGCTGTCGGGCGTCACCTGGGCCACCAGCGCACCGTGGGGGCGGTCCATGCCGAAGGATTCCGCCAGGTCACGATCCACATCCTGGATCAGCACACCCAGCCAGCCACGCGCCACACGACCATCCGTGCGCAGCTGGTCCACCACATCCATGGCCAGCTCGATGGGGATGGCGAAGGACAGCCCCATGAACCCGCCGCTGCGGCTGTAGATGTGGGAATTGATGCCGACGACTTCACCGTCCAGGTTGAACAGCGGACCGCCGGAGTTCCCCGGGTTGATGGCCACGTCGGTCTGAATGAACGGGACATAGTTATCCTGCGGCAGACTGCGCTGCTTCGCGCTGACGATGCCTGCCGTCACCGAATGTTCGAAGCCGAAGGGGGAGCCGATGGCCAGCACCCACTCCCCGACGGACAGATCGGCCGACGAGCCGATACGCACCGTCGGCAGATCCTCGGCGTCGATATTGAGAAGGGCCAGATCACTCTGTTCGTCGTAGCCGACGACCTCGGCAGTGAACTGCCGCCGGTCACTGAGCTTGACCACCACCTCGTCCGCGTTCTGGACAACGTGATAGTTGGTGATTATGTCCCCGTCACTGGAGACGATGAAGCCGGAGCCCAGGGATTCCGCATCGAAGGGCCCGGGCATGCCCTCGCCGGGGTCGCCCTGGAACCGCTCGAAGAACTCGCGGAACGGATGATCCTCGGGCAGGTCACCGAGCCCGCCGGGACCACTGCCACGCTCGCGGGTCTGCGTGGAGCTGATGTTCACCACCGCCGGGCTGTTCTCCTCCACCAGGCCGGTGAAGTGAGGCAGGCTGCGGTCGGCATCGGCCTTCGCCATGCCGGCGATGCCCGTCAGAACCAGGCCGCAAAGGACCATGAGAGAGTACTGTCTTGCCAACTGTCGCATCGTAGCGTTCCCCGTCATCGCGTTCGCATGTTCCCGGGAGCGCGGCACTGGGCCTTGCCGGTCCCTGTTGTTCAGTTCCGCTTCTACGGACACCTCGTAAAGCAATCGACCATCATCAGCCGTCGGCGTTCCCGTCGGTGTTCAGCAACACTGGCTCACAACCGGAGCCACGTCCAGTCCGCCGGACCCAGCGACGCACAACGAAAATGCCGCCAGCCAGGCCGAGAATGCCACCGGCCGCGCTCGCCGTGTCGCCAAGCGGTGCCAGGGCCAGGGCACCTGCAAGCAGGATCAGCACGGGCACCAGGTAGACCAGACCCGCTGCGGCCAGCATGGTGGACTCACGCAGTCCGACCGTGACCCGTTCGCCGGGTCGGAGCGGGAACGTTGAAGGTATGGACAGTTCCAGCGAGCGCCCGGGGAGCGCGCGCTCGAGGGTGCCGACACCACACCCGTGGCGCAGCTGACAGCGGCCACAGCCGGCAAAGCGCTGCACGCGTACGCGGGCCACGCCGTTCTGCCATGCCAGCACTTCGCCGGTCTGGGTGAGCACGACGAATCAGGCCGCGGTCAGCGGTCGCCGCCGCGCCTGTCACTCACCCCGACGGGCCGTGAAAGGAAGTCCAGCCGGGCCTCCGATGGCTCTCCGCGGGTGACCGCATACTCCTGGAGCCGTGCCTGGATGTCAGGATCGAGCCTGTCCCACTGGATGTTTTCGGTACGCACCGGTTGGCCCGCCTGGGAGCCGGCACCCGACACGCTGACGGTTTCGATGGGGGACTGCCCCGGAGTAGAGGATTGCTGTTCGGGCCACAGCCCGATGGCGACCAGAGCCACTGATGCTGCCACCGCGACGCCGGCGACCGGCCTCACCCAGCGCCGCTGCCGGACCCGTACCGCCGGTCCGTCGTGGGCCGGTTCCTGCTCCAGGGCGGCCGAGATGCGCTCGGCAAGCCCCGTGTCCACGCGGTCAGGCAGATTGCGATGCAGCGCCTCACGTATGACGGCGTAGCGCCCGAGTTGGGCCGCAACCTCCGGCGAGCGCTCGGCCTGTCTGACCAACAACGCCATCTCGGAGGGCGGAAGTTCCTCGTCGGTCAGCGCCGACAGTTGTTCGGCGTAGGGTTTCGTCATTGCCATCCCACCTGTCCGTTATTTGTTATCCAGTAACGGTTTAAGCCGGTTA
>SKYZ01000099.1 GCA_007127625.1 Aquisalimonas sp.
CTGCCCCGCCTCAACTTAACCCACGTTCGTTGAGGCGGGGCAGGTCAATCCATGATGTCTACGGGGGGGCGGGTTCCTTGGGAGTGATGAGCAGTTCGTCCCTCCGGTCCTCGAAGACGGCCAGCGCCCGGGCGACGGCCTGAACCACGGCCCGGGCGGTGATGGTGGCACCGGTAATGCCGTCGAACTCGCCGCCGCGCCGGGCAATGGTCCAGTCCTCCCGGGCTGGATCGCCCAGACTGTGATCGTCGAATCCCTCCAGCCAGTCGCTACGGTCCGATTCAATTGCGTCCCCCAGACCCGGTGTCTCCCGGTGGTTCAGAACCCGCACGCCGGCAACGCTGCCGTCAGCGCGAATGGCCACCAGCAGCTCGATGGGCCCGCTGTAGCCGTCCGGGGCCGTGACCGGCAGGATGACCGCCACCGGATCGCCGTTGCGTCGGGCGCGGTAGACGGTCACCGGTTGATCCGTCCCCAGCCGGCGGTCGTCGACGGTGACGGTCTCTTGGGCCGGGTTGTTGGTATAGGCGGCCGCCGGCAGTACCGCGTCCAGCTGCCGCAGAGTCTGCTCATGCTGGCGGGTCTCGATGTGTTCCCGGGTTTGCAGATGGGTAAAGCTCACCACCGCCACGCCGGCCACCGCCACGGCGACCAGCAGCCCCACGGCCCGGGTCATGGTGCGAAGCAGTTCCGCCGGCAGACTCACGGCGCACCTTCGCCGTGGCCGAAGATCCGCGGCCGTGTATAACGGTCCAGTAGTGGCACGGTCATGTTCATGAGCAGTACCGCGAAGGCGATGCCGTCGGGATAACCGCCCCAGGTGCGAATGATCCAGGCGAGCAGGCCGATGCCCAGGCCGAACAGCAGACGACCCCGCGGCGTGGTGGCCGCGGACACCGGATCCGTGGCGATGAAGAACGCGCCCAGCATGGCGCCGCCGCTCAACAGGTGGAACAGCGGGGACAGGTACTGGTCCGGGTTGGCCACCCAGAACACCAGTGCCGGCGCGGCCAGGCCGGCCAGTACGCCCGCCGGGATTTGCCAGCGGATCACTCGCATCCACAGCAGCCACGCGCCGCCGGCCAGAAACAGCAGATTGATCCATTCCCAGCCGCTGCCGGCAAACACCCCGAACAGGGGGCCGCCGCGCAGCTCCCCGATGGTCAGTCCGTCGCCAAGCTCGGTACGCACGTGGTCGAGAGGGGTAGCGTGGGTAATGGCGTCCACGGTGAGCCCGTCCGGTAGCCCGCCGGTGAGCATGGCGCGCAGCGTCTCCAGAGGCCCGAGGGTGGTATGGGCCATGAGCGTGGGCGCCAGCCACTGGGTCATTGCCTGGGGGAAGGCGACGAGCAGCACCACGTAGCCCACCATGGCCGGATTGAAGGGGTTGTAGCCAAGGCCGCCATAGAGATGCTTGCCGAATACCAGGCCGAAGGCCACGCCCACGGCGGTCATCCACACCGGCAGCAGTGGCGGCAGGGCCAGGGCCAGCAGCACGGCGGTAACCACTGCACTCCAGTCACCGAGGAACAACTGCACCGGCCGACCCCGGAGACGCAGCATGACCGTTTCCGTGGCCACGGCGGCGAGGACTGCCACCAGCACGTTCACCAGCACGCCCCAGCCGAACAGCAGTGTCATGGCGGCGACGCCGGGCACCAGGGCGTAGAGCACCCGGCGCATGACCAGAGAAACGCTGTTGTCGGCACTGATGTGCGGCGCCGGTCCGGTTCGCAGAGTCATTGATCCTCACCGCCCCCGCGCTTTCGTTTTCGGGCCCGGGCGATGGCGGCCTGAATCTCAGCCTTCTTGTCGGGCTTGCCGGATGTCTCCGCGCCGCTTTGCAGGGCCTCCTTCTTGCGCCGCCGGCGTTCTTCCCGCTCCCGGCGTTCACGCTCCAGGCGCGCCTGGCGGAATTCGTAGCGCTGGCGGGCGGCCTCCGCCTCCTGCTGCTCCCGGTCGGCGCCGCGGATGGCGGACTTGGCGTGGCGGTAGATGCCCACCAGGGGTATGTGGCTGGGGCAGACGTAGGCGCAGGCGCCGCACTCGATACAGTCGAACAGGCCGTCCCGACGCAGGTCATCGAAGTCCTGGTTGCGGGCGTGCCAGTAGAGCTGCTGCGGCTGCAGGGTCATGGGACAGACCTCGGCGCAGTCGCCGCAGCGGATGCAAGGCATGGCGGGCTCCGGTGCAGTGTCTGGCGCGACCGTTGTGGCGAGGAGGCAGTTGAAGCCCTTGGTCACCGGGATATCCGCAGTCTCCAGGGTGAACCCCATCATGGGGCCGCCCACGATCAGTCGCTCCAGCCCGTCGGGGTCCGTGGCAGTGGCCTGCAGCAGTGCGTGAACCGGTGTTCCCAGGCGTACTCGCAGGTTCCGTGGTGCGCCGATCCCGGTGCCGGCCACGGTAACGATGCGCTCGGTCAGCGGTTCGCCCTGGCACACTGCCCGTGCCGCGGCGGCTGCGGTGCCGGCGTTGTGGCAGAGCACGCCGATCTCCGCCGGCAGACCGCCGGCGGGGACTTCGCGTCCGGTGAGGGTATGAATGAGCTGTTTCTCGCCGCCGGCCGGGTAGAGCACGGGCACCGGCACGATGTCGATGGTGCTCTCGTCCTGCGGTTGCATCGCCTGTCCCAGCGACTGCCGGGCGGCGTGCTTGTCCTCTTCAAGGGCGATGATGATGCGCTCCGCGCCCAGGATGTGCGCCATGATCCGCGCCCCCGTGATCACGTCGCCCGCCTGCTCCCGCAGCAGCATGTCGTCGCAGGTGATCCACGGCTCGCACTCGATGGCGTTGATGATCAGGGTGTGGATGGTGCAGTCGGCGGGCGGCGTCAGCTTCACGGTGGCGGGGAACGCGGCGCCGCCGAGCCCGGCGACGCCGCAGGCGGCGATGCGCTGGCGCAGCGTGGCGGGGCTGAGCGTCGGCCAGTTGTGGAACGGCGGGTAGGCGTCGGGGTCGCGACGATCCTCGCCGTCGGCCGCGAGTATGACGCAGGATTCCGGCAGGCCGGAGGGGTGCGGAACCCGGCGCGGTTCGATGGCGGTGATCGTGCCGGATGTCGGCGCGTGCACGGGAACACCAAAGTCGCTCGCCGGGCGGCCGAGACAGGTTCCCCGGGCGACCCGATCACCGACAGCCACCACCGCCTCGGCCGGATCGCCCTCATGCTGGCCCAGCGGTATGACGAGTTCCTTCGGCAGGGGCAGTTCCGTTACCGGTTCGCTGGTGGAGGCTGCCTTGTGACCCGGCAGGCGGACGCCGCCGGGGAAACCGAACAGGTCAGCGATGCTCATGCCGTCGCCATCAGGAAGCCATGCGGTCGGGGGTGTTGTCCGGCAGGGGCCAGCGCCAGTTACGGGGCGTGGTCTGCACCGGAACCATGTGGATGCAGTCCACGGGGCAGGGGTCGACGCAGAGATCACAGCCGGTGCACAGGTCCTCGACCACGGTGTGCATCTGTCGCTGGGCGCCGATGATGGCGTCCACGGGGCAGGCCTGGATACACAGGGTGCAGCCGATGCAGCGGCTCTCGTCGATCCAGGCGACGGTGGCCTGGGTCTTGGCCTGGCCGTACGCGGCATTCAGTGGCTGCGGCTCCCGGTCCAGCAGGTCGGCGAGATCGCGGATGGTTTTCTCGCCCCCTGGCGGACACTGGTTGATCTCCGCCTCGCCGCTGGCGATGGCCTCCGCGTATGGTCGGCACCCCGGGTAGCCGCACTGGGCACACTGGGTCTGCGGCAGCAGGGCGTCGATCTGCTCCACCACCGGATCGGACTCGGGGCGCAGTCGTACGGCGGCATAGCCGAGGATCAGGCCGAACACCGCGGCGAGGATACCGATTGCCAGGATTGCTGTTGCCATCAGAGTGCACGGGAGTGGCCGGATTCAACCCCCTATGATGGCATGTTGTGGGAGCGGCTTCAGCCGCGACCATCCCGGAGCACCCATTGATCCCGTCGCGTCGCTCCTACACGTACCGTTCCAACCGGGCCGGCGGCGTAGGGCGGACCTTCAGGAGCGCCAGGCGAAGCCTGGTCGCTTGGGATTGGTGGCATGGAGGCGGCCATGAAATTGCGAGAGGGACCCAGCGGGCCGTTGAGCCCGCCCGGTAGAGGC
>SKYZ01000471.1 GCA_007127625.1 Aquisalimonas sp.
ACCGCCCGCTACTGACCGCCGGCCTTCTTGCCCTGAGCACTGCGTTTCTCGGCGCCTGCGCCACCGAAAACGGCCTGACCGACGAGGAGCGCGACCGCTACCGGGAGGCGTTCGGCCAGCAGCACGAGGACTGGTCCGACCGCCCCGGCCTGTTCCGAGAGCTATTCGGTCGGGACGCCGATGACGAAGCGGCCGACGACGAGCGCATCGCCCAACTGGAAGACGCAATCCGGGAACTGGAGGAGCAGCGCACCACCCGCACGGGCGACCGCGACCCCGTGGACACCGAGACGCCGCGGCAGCGCGTCGGGCTGCTGATCGACGGCGATGCCGACGGCCTCAGGTCCGCGTTCCGCGACGTGGCGCCGGATCACCCCATCGTGCTGCTGGATGACGACGCCACCCGCGAGAGCCTGAGAGAGGCTGGCTGCGACGTGAACAATCTCGCGGCCTGCGCGGGGGATCTGGCGGTCTACCCGGGGTTGCGGACGGTGCTGACCATCGAGGCGGACGGCAACCAGCTGCGGTGGCACAGCTACGACGTGGCACTGGACTACCGGCACACCACCCGGGACAGTGAACTCCCCGAGGTGAACGGCGACGTGCCGGAGGCTGCCTACCGCGCCTTCGCCGATCAGGCCCTGATCGCCACCGTGGACCGCCTGGACGCCGCGCCCTGGCACGCCCGTGCCTTCAGCGAGGAAGGCGACGGCTGGGCCATCAACGCCGGTCGCGCCAGCGGCCTGGAAACCGGCGACCGCCTGGCCGTTCGCGGCGAACCCAGCATCATCCGCAACCCCAGCGACCGCCCCGTGGGCTGGCGGCCCGGCGCCCGCAAGGGTGTGGTCGAAGTCGTCGAGTTCGCCGGTGATGACATTGCCGTGGTGGAACTCGTGGACGGTGACGGGCCGGGCGAGGGCGATGTGTTAGTGTTGCGGGATTAAGAGTTGGGAGTGGCCGGTCGACGTCGGTATTGTCGGGGCTGAAGCCCCTCCCACACCCCGCCAAAAGCTTTCCAGCAGCGGCTTAGGCAAAGACTTGTGGGAGGGGCTTCAGCCCCGACAGGAACAACCTGACAACAAAGCAGAAGGACCTGCTTCATGGGCAGAACCACTGGCGGCCCGGGATATGCGGCCCTGCGCCGTGGCCGCGTTTCCCTCAACAACCACTACTACCTCGTCACCACGCCGACGCACCAGCGACGCCCCATCTTCCGGGATCTGACGACGGGGCGACTGGTGGTCCAGGCGCTCCGCGCGGTCGAACCACTCGCCCCAACGCTCTGCTACGTGGTCATGCCGGACCATCTCCACTGGCTCATGCAACTCCACGGCGGCGTGACGCTGGACAACGCGGTGCAGCGCGTTAAGGGGCGCTCAGCCAGGGAGATCGGACGACGCTGGCCCGCAGCGCGACCGGTCTGGCAAGCCGGCTTTCACGACCACGCAGTCCGGGCAGATCAAGATCTACGCACCCTCGCCCGGTACGTCGTCACCAACCCGCTCCGAGCAGGGCTGGTGGAGCGCATCGGGGATTATCCGCTGTGGGATGCGGTGTGGGTGGAGGATGGAAGGGCTGGCGGGTAGCGCTTCGGTTCTGGAAGCTCGCGGCTTGCGCCGCCACTTCAGTCGGCCGCAGCCCAGTCGATGCCTGTTTGCGACGCGCGGCTCAACCGACTTCCGACGAAACCCCCCGACACCACTGGAGGGCGCCGGGGGTCGATTTTCACTATGGGGGAATGACACGTACTCCTCCGCGCCACTCCACCTTTACTTTACGGTTGCTTACTTGATGAAGGAGTCATCGTCGTCGTCCTGAATATCCAGGCTCGCACCATCACTTTCGAGGAAGCTGGCGGTCTGACGCTGCATCTCATCTGTAATTTCCGATTCACGCGGCGTCCATCCGTCGCCGCCGGCGAGGAAGGACGGCGGAAGTAGCCAGGAGACATGCGCACCGTCAGTGAATCGAACGAGCACCCCAGCCTCGCTCTCAGCATCATCGCCGCCGGACAAAGGCTCCAGCCCCATAACATCTGCGAGGGCCTCAGAACCGCTGAGCGGGGCCCCGAGATGCACCGTGTCGAATTCGTAATCAGTTGGCACATCGACCGTGTAGTCACCCAACTCCGCGCGCATGGCCTCGTCAGCAGTCGCATACACCTGGGTGGGAACGTCCAGATCAGGCAGGCGGTCGGGATCCCCTGGGAGGCCGACGACGTTGATCATGTGGATGGGATGACGATCACCCGCAGAACGGGCGTAGTTGATCGGGTCACCCGCATCGACGATCCCCTGCTCCAGAATCAACGCCTCCTCGTATTCCAGAGTTCCCGCGATCAGACCCCGCTCGGCCTGCGCATAAGCCCTTACGTCACCCTGGAAGCGCGGTGCCCCATCGACCATCTTGGCAAGACCCGCCCCGGGTACCGCCAGAGAGGCGGCATTGATCTGATCGCTGACGCCGACAAACAGGGTTCCCGTGATGGTTGCGTTGGAGAGCCCCGTGAAGGTCACTCTATCCGGATCAACCTCGAAGTCTTCGTTGTCCAGCTCCCCGTCCTGGATTGCCTGCACCAGGTGCATCAGGTCCGCGGCCGCCTGGCGCCGGTTGTCGCGGGCCGTCAATAGGTAATCGCGTGGACTGAAGTTGTCACCGGCCTCGTCCAGCTCGGAATCATCCGCGTAGGCAGTAAAGAAGTGGCGCTCGTAATCCGGCTGGGCGAAAACATCCCATACGTCCCCGTCGCTGGGAATCAATCCGCCCCAGGGCTGGTCGATATGAATAGCGGCAAGCCCTCGGTCGGCCAGAGCGCCGGCAATGAACTGGAGATTGGTGCGGTTGCCCGTGAGGCCATGATAAACGACCACCATGGGCCAGCCGGTTTCCGGCTCACTCTTCTCACTGGGAACGGTGAGGACGAAAGGTGCCTCGATGGTCTGCTGCAGGCTGGGTGCCGTGCCGGGCGCCTGCTGCTCCCACGGTTCCTGCAGGGGGCTGCGGTCCTCGGTTACTGGATCATCCGGATTACCCGCGCCTTCGGGTACTTGCAGGTAGTAGGGAAGCTCAATGCGCCCGTCGTAGACATCAACGCCAGCGGTGGCGAAAGAGTCCGGCAACTCTCCTTCAACCTGTGCTGGCCCTTCAGTCACCGGATTCTCCAAACCATCCCCCCTGTCACGTAACCCTTCCAGGGCCGACATGGTCGACTGGGTGCGGAAATGAAACGCAAGCGCAAGGTCACCAAGATCGTTGTCCTTGGCAAACTCGTCGTAGGCCTGAGCCAATTCGTTCAGTTCGGATTCGGCAGACTCGCCGGCGAGGGCCTCCGCGAATACTCCCCCTGCCCCGATCATTTCTTCGTCGTCAGCCTCGATGACATCGGCCTCGACGGTAACCATATAGTGCTGCCGTGGCTCCAACGGCGTTTCGGGCTTGATGTAGAGCCGGCTCCCATCCAGACGGGACACCGTGAGCCGGTAAGCCGGGGACCCTGACTCAGCGATGTCCATGCCCTGGACCGAACCGTCGTCGGCATACGCCACATCGACCGCCCGGACCGTCACCGCCTCATTCAGCTCTGCCTCGGACACAGTGTTAAGGGTTTCGCTGAAATCCAGCCATAAAGGCGCAACTGTTGAGAAACCATCGCGCGTGTTGTAAGCCGCCCTCAGATCAGACAGTTCATCCGTGTTGACCTCCATGGCCACCCGCTGTGCGTCCTGATCGAACAGCATCGGATTCGGGAAGGGGGTTTCCTCGGCAGCGTTGAACTTGGCAAATGCCGCCGCCCCGGAGCCGCCGTTGACGGGATCGGTGGGATCTCCGTTGTCATCGTCGTTGCTGCTACTGCTTCCGCTACTGAAGCAACCGGCAAGAACGAACGGGGCACACAAGGGAAGGAGGTAAAGAGTCTTTCTCATGCGTCAGCACCCTCTTTTGTACTTGTTTTTTGTACTTGTTTATACATGAAACAAGCCGGCGTCGCCGGCTCGCAACACTGACGCTAACAGGAGACAAATGGGAGCGATAGCCTGCCTGACCAGATCGTGACTCTATTCACAGATCGGAAGCAGAAGTGTTCCGGAGGGGTAGGCCGCCCGACCACCTTA
>SKYZ01000022.1 GCA_007127625.1 Aquisalimonas sp.
ATTGTGCAACGCCCACCGCGATCCGGGTGACAACGGTAGCGTTGTGGGTGGCGACCGCCCTGGTCGCGCTGTCGGTGCTCTGGCCCTGGTTGTTTCCGTTTGTTACTGGTCGCTGAAGACCGGGAGGATTTCCATGAAGATGTCCACGATCAAGTCCGCGATCGCCATGGTCATTGGCCTGTCCTCGGGCGCAATGGCCCACGGCGCAGAGCGCACCGTCACCCTCGATGTAGAGGGCATGACCTGCGTGACTTGCCCCTACATGGTCGAACAGTCCCTGGAACAGGTCGACGGCGTCGTCGATGCCAGCGCCTCCATGGAGAGCAGTACGGCCGAAGTGACGTTCGACGATGACCGTGCCGATATCGAAGCGCTTACAAGCGCGACGACCAACGCGGGCTTTCCCTCCAGCGTCCGCGAGTAAGCGACCATGAAGGACAAGACGCTGCTGCGCACCGGCATCATTGGCACCGTCATCGCGGCCGTGTGCTGTTTCACGCCGGTTCTGGTCATCGCGTTCGGTGTGGCAGGACTCTCGGCGTGGCTCGGTTATGCCGACTACGTGCTGTTGCCCGCACTGGCGTTTTTCATGGGGCTGACCGCCTATGCCCTCTACCGGAGACGCCGTGCAGCGGATTGCTGCGACACAGGCAGCGCCTGAGGCCTATTTCGAGCGAGTCAACCGACCTGGAGTCCCGATGACGACGCATGAACTGAAAATCACCGGCATGACCTGCGAGGGCTGCGCCATGAAGCTGCAAACCGGCCTTGAGCAGCTCGCCGGCGTCCATGCCCGGGTGAGCTACGAATGGGGACGGGCGACCGTCGAGGCGCCGGAGGCCATCTCCCGGACGCATTTGCTGGAGCAGGTGCGCGCTGATGGGTTTGATGCCGCATTCGTCGATGGCCCCGACGCAACGCCGGCCCGGGGAGATCTCTCCGGCCAGCCCCATGTCGCCATCATCGGCAGCGGCGGCGGCGCGTTTGCCGCGGCCATCCGGGCCGCCGAGGAAGGGGCGCGGGTCACCATGATCGAGGCCGGCACCATCGGCGGCACGTGCGTGAACGTCGGCTGCGTCCCCTCGAAGATCACGCTGCGGGCGGCGGAGCTCCACCACCGTCGTGCCCATCACCCGTTCGACGGCATTCCCCGTGACGCCGGCCCGGTGGATCGAACCCCCTTGCTGGCTCAGGTACGCGGCCGTGTCGAGGAGCTGCGCGAGTCCAAGTACGAGGGCGTCCTGGATGATGAGCCCGCCATCGACTTTCTCGCCGGGTGGGCCCGCTTCGAGGATGCCCGCACGCTGACTGTGGACGAGCCCTCGGGCGCGGTGCAGCGCCTGCAACCGGATCGCATCCTGATTGCCACGGGGGCGTCGCCGGCCGAGCCGCTCATCGACGGTCTCGCCGGGACGCCTTATTGGACGTCCACCGAGGCGCTGTTCACCGACGAACTCCCCGAGCATCTGATTGTGCTCGGCGGCTCGTTCGTGGCGCTGGAGACTGCCCAGGCCTACCGGCGGCTCGGCAGCGAGGTGACAATCCTTGCCCGGAGCACGCTACTCAGCCGCGATGATCCGGAGGTGGGTGCCGCGCTGCAGGCGGCCCTGGATGGTGAGGGCATTCGCGTGCTCACGCACACCTCCCCGCAGCGGATCGACCATAACGGCGCGGGCTTCCGGGTTGCTTTCGCCGGGGAAACGCTCACGGGTGAGCGGCTCCTGGTTGCCACCGGCCGTCAGCCGAACACACAGGCACTGCATCTGGATGCAGCCGGAATCGAGACCACGGGTGATGGCGCCATCGCGGTGGACAGTCATTTGCGCACCTCCGCTCCGGGCATATTCGCCGTGGGCGACTGCACGACCATGCCACAGCTGGTCTATGTGGCTGCTGCCGCAGGAACGAGGGCGGCCATCAACATGACCGGTGGTGATTCGGAACTGGCTCTCTCGGTGGTGCCCGCCGTGGTGTTCACCGACCCGCAGGTGGCAACCGTGGGGTTGACGGAAAGCCAGGCCGAGGGCCACGGCATGACGCCGGATGCCCGCCGCATCGACCTGGAACATGTTCCCCGCGCCCTGGCCAACTTCGACACCCGCGGTTTCATCAAGCTGGTGGCGCAGGCCGAGACCGGTCGATTGATCGGGGCCCAGGTCGTCGCCCACAACGGCGGGGAGATGATTCAGATCGCGGCACTGGCGATCCGCAACCGCATGACTGTCGATGACCTGGCCGGCGAACTGTTCCCGTACCTGACCATGGCCGAGGGCATCAAGCTTTGCGCGCAGACCTTCTCGAAAGATGTAGCCAAGCTGTCGTGCTGCGCGGGGTGAGCTTATCGGTATCCACCGGAGCGTTGATGCCTACGCCAAGGATCCTACAAACAGTTTGCCATGATCCGGTGTGATGCCGAGAGTGCGGATTCTACGCATCGATTGTCAGCCGTACCTCCTGGTATACGAATGGAGGGAATCGTCTGCTCCTGCAGTGGGCGAGCAATTTTACTCGGCGAGCAGACCATCACGATGAGTGAGAACCCATTGACATGCGAAGAGGTGGTGCAACAGCTCTTCACCTACCTGGATGGGGATGTGGATGATACCCGCAGCGTAGAGATCGACCGGCACCTGGAGGCCTGCCGGGAATGTTGCAGCCGGCTTGAGTTCGAGAAGCGGCTGCGCAAGAAGATCCAGGGGTCCGGAACGCAACAGGCACCGGAACGATTGTATCGTCGGGTGAGGAGGATACTCGACCAGTCTTAATAGCAAAACGGACAGCAGGTTTTCGAAGCCTGGTTTCCGGTGTGCGCGCCTTCGTAGTATCCCTGATTGTTGATGCTCCGGGGAGTCCACATACTTTCTCTCCAAATACGCTAATCGCCGAATGAGGCAGCCATGGTAAAGGACGTAGACGGGCAGACGTTTCGCCAGGAAGTCCTGGACAGCGAACGGACGGTGTTGATTGATTTCTGGGCCCCCTGGTGCGGACCTTGCAAGATGGTCTCGCCGGTGGTCGAGGCCATCGAGCGGGACATGGATGACAATCTGCGCGTAGTGAAGATCAACGTGGACGAGAATATGCACTTGGTCCGGGAATACGGGATTCGAGGGTTGCCGACGCTGATGCTGTTTCGCGAGGGGGGGAGCCGGTGGCGCAACGGACCGGCGCCGCAGATCAGTCCACCATTGCGTCCTGGGTGAATGACGCCCTGACAGCGTGAACTGTTTGGCAGAAACTCTCTGCAGGCTCATGCTGGACGCGCAGCGAATGCATGCTGAAAGAGGAGTATTCCAATGGTGAAGCGTGGCCTGTTCGCAGTCGCCGCGGTGTTTCTGGCTTTGCCAGCGGCAAACGCGGGACAGGGTATGGTGACCCTGGAGAGCAAACACGATGTCGATACCACGGCGGAACGCCTTCTGGGTGCACTGGACGAGGCGGGTATGAATGTCTTCGGCGACGTCCCTCACAGTGACGGCGCCGCCGAGGCAGGTATGGAACTGCCGCCGACGCGCCTGATCATGTTCGGTAACCCGGAAATCGGTACCGTGTTGATGCAGTGTGATCGCTCTGTGGGTATCGACCTGCCCATGAAGGCACTCATCTGGGAAGACGACGGCGCGACGTATATCGGCTACAACGGGGCCGACTACCTTGCCGAGCGGCACGGTCTTGCTGGCTGCGAGGAGCCGCTGCAGCAGATCGAACAGGCCCTCGGCAACTTTGCCGCGCAGGCCGCGGGCCAGGACTGAACGTCGCGATGCTGCGGCGTCGGATTGCGGAGCGACGCTGAAAGCTGATCCGGCGTCGAAAGACTGGTGGTGGCTGCGTGGCATCACGCGTTGCGGAAGTGTTGTTTTACGCATATTCTGAACCGATCATTCCCGAAAAGGAGGAGGCCCTATGAGTGCCCCATACCGCACCGATCTGGAACTGAAAACTGCTGAAACGGCCGAAGGCGACGCCGCGAAGGTCCTGGAGGACACCAAGCAGGGGCTCGGGTTCGTGCCCAACATGTACGGCGCCATGGCCAACGCGCCGGGCGTGCTGACCACTTACCAGCATGGCTACGCCTATCTGCGGCAGAACTCCGGGTTCACGCC
>SKYZ01000399.1 GCA_007127625.1 Aquisalimonas sp.
CCGCGCCACCGCGCCGCCCACGAGCGTGTCCTGCGGCGCCGCTGCGTCCTGTCCGAGCGCATCGACCTGGTGGAGGAACTGCGTAACGACCTGGATGAATCGGAGTGGGAGGATTTCGGTGGCGACGACCTGCTGCGGGACCTTCGTCGGGAGCTGGGACAGCTGCAGCACTAGCGCTAAGCAGTCCCGGCGGGATGACAGCGCGCCGGGGCACCCTGCAAGTGCCCCGGTAGACGATACGCCGATGCTCAGGCGGCTTTCTGGCGCATCCGCGAAGTCAGTGCGCGGACCCCGCGAACGGTGCCGCGGACAGCGGCGGCGAGAACGGCGCCCCGCAGCATGTCGGCCTCCAGGCGCACCTGGGCGAGATGCGGCTGCTCGGCCGCCGGGGTGTGATGCTTGAACTGATGCTGCTGCATGACGGCCTCCTTGGAGTTGACAGTGTGAACCCACCGGTGTGACGAACCCTGTCGGACAGGCGTTTCGTTCCACCACTGCGAACCGGATCGTTCAGGGCGATCCCGTGTCGGGTCATCCGGAAAGTTGCGCGAAGTCTACCCGGGCTCGTGCTCCCTGCCTAGGGGCGTGCATGGCCATAGGCCAGACTTGCGAACCAGGGCACGGATTGCCCGGAAAACTGTTCCTCCGGCACTTCCCCGACACCACTGTATGGTGAGGGTAATTCGCCGGAAAATCATCCCCTTGTGGGGCATAACGCTTATGCTTCCGGGGATCAGGTGGCGGAGAACGATCATTGCGGAGCGCGGGCGACTCCTGGCGGGGGTTTCAGACAAAAAAAGACGGGCCAGGCGGCCCGTCGAAACTTCGTAGAAGCTACGAAGGAGGAGGAGAACTGGTGCGCGTTAGCCCAGGCCGTGCGGATCGCGACCGGCGCAGATGCGGATCGCCCGCTGCAGCGCCTGCTCGCCGTTGATGCGGGCCACTTCCTCCCGCAGGCCGGGCATGGTGTCCAGGATGTCGGTGGCAGGCTCGCTATGCTGTTCAACCTTGCGCCGACGGTGACGTGGGATCTGCACTTTGTGCTGCATGGTGACCTCCCGGCCCTGGCCATTACACGATTGATGTTGCGAAGCAGCATAGCGCAGCCAGAAGGAATAGACAAACCTGTCTTTATCATAGCAGTTTTGCCTGCAGGTCATAGATCCTGCGAAACTGTTCCGCAGGCGCAAGGTGAGGGAGGCAGACCCATGGATCGTGCATCGGAAATGTTGATCTTCGTTCACTGCGTGGAGGACGGCAGTTTCTCTGCGGCGGCCCGTGCCCTGGACATGACCCCCTCGGCCATCAGCAAACAGATCCGGCGGCTGGAGGATCGCCTGGGGGCACGGTTGTTCAACCGCACCACGCGGCGGATCAGCCTTACCGAGGTGGGCCGCGACTACTACGATCGTTGCTCCCACATCATGCGTGAGATCGAGGAAGCCGAAGAGGCGGTGAGTTCGCTGCAGGACAAGGTGCGCGGCACCCTGCGGGTGACGGGTACGGCGGCGTTTTCCCGGCGCGAGGTGATACCGCGGCTTGGCCGTTTCCTGGAGGACAACCCCGAGCTGAACATGGAGTTCGAACTCACCGACCGTCGGGTGGATCTGGTGGACGAGGGCATCGACGCCGCCATCATGCTGCAGGAACAGGTGGAGGATCCGTCCCTGGTGGCGCGCAAGATCGCCGTCAACCGCCGCATCATCGTCGCCTCCCCGGAGTACCTGCGGCGCCATGGTGAGCCGCGCACGCCGGAAGAACTGCTCCAGCACAACTGCCTGACGCTCTACAATGTCGCTCGATTCAACGACTGGGAGTTCGAGCACGAAGATGGTAGCCCGCGGGTCATCCATGTGAACGGCAATTTCCACTCCAACACTGCCAGTGCCCTGTTCGAGGCGGCGGTGGCAGGGCTCGGGCTGGCGCGTCTGTCCACCTGGCTGGTGGCGCCGTATATCCGCAGCGGGGAACTGGTGCAGATCCTGCCGGAGTACACCCAGGAGAGTTCCGCGTACTATGTGCTCTTTCCCCAGGGCCGGCATCTGTCACGCAAGGTGCGCGCATTCGTGGACTTTCTGGTGGAGGAGTTCACGCCACTGCCGCCCTGGGAACGGGAGGACGAGGAACTGGTCAAGGGGGTACGACGGCGGGCGATTTGACGTTGCCTGCCGCCTGCCTGGCAACTGAGGAGAAACCGCGCATGTCTTCTCCGGCTGCGGCGGCCGCCGCAACCCTGGGGCAAATCATCGATGCAGTGGTCGCCAGCCGGCGCCCGCTGGTGCTCACCGGCGCCGGCCTGAGCACCGCATCCGGGATTCCCGATTACCGTGATTCCGGCGGCGGCTGGAAGCGCCGTCCGCCGGTGCAGTATCGCGACTTCGTCCGCAGCGATCATGCCCGCCGCCGGTACTGGGCGCGGAGCATGGTGGGCTGGGGACAGATGCGCAGTGCCCGGCCCAATGCCGGCCACCGGGCCCTGGCGCGTCTGGAACAGGTCGGGCGCCTGCACTGGTTGATCACCCAGAACGTGGACGGCCTGCATCAGCGTGCCGGCAATACCCGGGTCACCGATCTCCACGGCCGGCTGGACGTGGTGCAGTGCGTGGACTGCGGCCACCGACTGCCCCGGGATGCCATGCAGGAGGAGTTGATCGCCCGCAACCCCGGCTGGAGCCTGGACGCGCCCGCGCTGGGGCCGGACGGCGACGTGGATATCGAAACCGGCGCTTTTCGTCGTTTCCGTGTGCCGGACTGCCATTGTTGCGGTGGCATGCTCAAGCCCGAGGTGGTGTTCTTCGGCGAGCGGGTGCCCGTCGAGCCCGTTACCACGGCGTTCAAACGCCTGGACGAGGCCGATCTGCTGCTGGTGGTCGGCTCCTCCCTCATGGTCTGGTCCGGCTACCGATTCGTCCGTCATGCAGCCGCCGGCGGCATACCGGTTGCGGTGGTGAACCTGGGCTACACCCGCGGCGACCGGGAGGCCCGGTTCAAGGTCGAAGTGGACTGTGGCGAAGGACTGACGGCGTTGGCGGACGCCCTGGGAGCATGAGTGTGAAGCACGGCGGCGAATCGCCCCCGCGGGATGCCCGTGCCCCCGTCGGCGTGTTCGACTCCGGGCTCGGTGGCCTCTCGGTGCTGCACGCCATCCGCCAGCGGTTGCCCGGCGAGGACCTGCTCTACGTAGCCGACGCCGCCCATGTGCCGTACGGCGGCCTTGGCCCCGAGCGCATCCGCGCCAGGGCCGACGTGCTGACGCGGTTTCTGGTGGACCAGGGTGCCAAGGCCATCGTGGTGGCCTGTAATACGGCCACCGCCGTGGCCGTCAGTGAACTGCGGCAACATTGGGCGTTGCCAATCATCGGCATGGAGCCGGCCATCAAACCGGCCGCGGCGCGCACCCGCAGCGGCGTTGTTGGCGTGCTGGCCACCGAGGGAACGCTTGCCAGCGCCCGCTTTGCCGGCCTGCTGGAGCAGTACGCCGGCAGTGTCCGTGTGGTCACCCAGCCCTGCCCGGGGCTGGTGGCCGCCGTCGAGGCCGGCGCCATCGACACTCCCGGGACCCGCGCCATGCTGGCGGAATACCTGGAACCGTTGCTGTCAGCTCGCGCCGACACCGTGATTCTGGGATGTACGCACTATCCGTTTCTCACACCCCTGATCCGCGAGTTCACCGGCCCCGACATGGTCATCATCGACACCGGGGATGCGGTGGCGCGGCAGGTTCAGCGGCGTCTCGAGGGGGCCGGCCTGTGCAACCCCTCGGCGAGCGTGGGGCGCGAGTGGTTCTGGAGTAGCGGTGATCGTGCTGCCGGTGGCGCCACGCTGGCGCGTCTGTGGGACGGTCGGCCGGCGCTGCGGGCCCTGGAGGAGCGGTAGGTCCCGACGACGAGGGAGCCGGCAAGGCGATGGGGGGAAACGATTGGTGGGCCGTGCTGGATTCGAACCAGCGACCAGCGGATTAAAAGTCCGATGCTCTACCAGCTGAGCTAACGGCCCGACCGCCGCGAATCATACCCGAACAGCCAGACCTGTCAAACGTCGCGGGTCGCATCCGGGCGGTACCGGGTGGGGTCGGCCAGGCCGGCGTCGCGGAAACCCGCCG